>URBH01000010.1 GCA_900546075.1 uncultured Eubacteriales bacterium
GCAGGATTGCGGCCAGCGGCCACTGCCGCTAAAAAACGAAGTCAATACATTTCTTGCCGCCGCCCAGGCGGTCTGCCGTGTAACGGCTTAAATAAAATGATGACATCATTTTATGAAGAAATAGTATCATAATCCGAGCACCTCCTGACCATTCTATGCATGACGCTTCTTCCCTGCCCCCAAATTGTCGAAAATTGGCGAAAGGAAGTGAATTGAAAATCAGATGCAGCTGTGCTATTCTATACCCATCGGAAGGTGGGAAACATATGGATGCACGGAAGCTGTTGATCGCAGATGGAAACGAGGAATTCCGGCGGGCGCTGGCCGCCGAGCTGCAAGGGGCATACCATGTCCGGTGTTGCGATGACGGGAAGGAGGCGCTGTCGCTTCTGCGTTCCTTCGCTCCCGACGTTCTGGTTCTCGATCTGATGCTTCCCGGGCTGGACGGCATCAGCCTGCTGCAATCCGCCGCCGCTTCCGGCCTGTGTCCCATGGTGCTGGTCACCTCCCGCTTTTACAATGACTATGTTCTTACCGCTCTGGGCGAGCTGAGCGTGGGCTACATGATGCGCAAGCCCTGCGACATCCCCGCCACCGCAGCCCGGATTGGCGACCTGAGCCGTCAAATCCGCACGCCGCTGGTGACGCCGCCCGACCCTCAGACCCAGGTGACCAATCTGCTGCTGTCCCTCAGCGTTCCCTCCAAGCTCCGGGGCTATGCTTACCTCCGGGAAGCCGTCCCCATGATGCTGAAGGATCCCGACCAGCCTATTACGAAGGTGCTGTATCCGGCGGTGGGCGCGATTTTCGGCTGCAAAGGCACCCACGTGGAGCGTTCCATCCGAAGCGCCATCGAAACCGCCTGGAAGCAGCGGGACGACCGGGTCTGGCAGCGGTATTTCCGCGTCGGCTCCGACGGCGTCATCCCCCGGCCTTCCAACGCCGCCTTCATTTCCCGTCTGGCAGACGCTCTGCGGCTGAGTCAGGACGTCGGCTAAACGGATGAATGAATCGGAAAAACAGACATACCCTAATGATACCAACCGACCAGGAGGCACCATCATGAAAAAACAACCCTCTCCCCCCAACCGCCGCGGCAGACTCGTGATGCTGTGCTTCGTGCTGGGGCTGATCTTCCTTGTGATGCTGGTGGGAACGGTCTACTTACAGCACCTGCTGGGACGCATCCACTATGTGGACTCCGGCACCGCCCCCAGCCTTTCCCCGGAGGAGCTGGACGCCTATCTTGCCACCCAGCCGGAGGAAGCCAACACCGCCCCCACCATGAACCCCGAGGACGTCACCTTCCCGGACTACGACGCCGACATCGGCAAGGACAGCGACATCATCAACATTCTGCTCATCGGTCAGGATCGCCGGGAAGACGAGACCCGGGCGCGGTCGGATTCCATGATTCTGTGTACCTTCCGCAAATCCGAAAAGAAGCTGACCATGACCTCCTTCCTCCGGGACACCTATGTGAAAATCCCCGGCTACGGCCGGAACCGGATCAACGTGGCCTATGCCGCCGGCGGCATGTCCCTTCTGAATAAGACATTGGAAAACAATTTCGGCGTCCACATTGACGGCAATGTGGAGGTGGATTTCCACCAGTTTGCCGACATCGTTGATCTTCTGGGGGGCGTGGAGGTAGACCTGCGGAACGACGAGGCCCAGTGGGTCAGCCGGGAGACCGGAAGCGCCCTTTCCGAGGGAACGAACCGCTTAAACGGTCAGCAGGCGCTGGCCTATGCCCGCATCCGCAAGCTGGACGCCGACGGAGATTTCAGCCGGACGAACCGTCAGCGCAAGGTCATCACCGCCCTGCTGGACGCCTACCGGGGCACCAGTCTCCCCGCTGCCCTGTCCCTTCTGGAGCAGATTCTGCCCCTGATCACCACGGACATGACGGACAGGGAAATTCTCGGCTACGCCGTCAGCCTGTTTCCCCTGCTTTCCCGGGGTGAGATCGTCAGCCAGCACATTCCCGCACCGGACACCTACGCCAGCCGCAGCATTGACGGCATGGCGGTGCTGGTGGCCGACCTGGAAGCCAACCGAAAAATCCTGCAGGATACGTTGGGCGGCTAACGTTCCTTAGGGTCTATCCGAAATCGCCCTTCCCAAAAAAAGGAAATTTTTTCCTGCAAACTTTTCTGAAAATGTTTCAGGATTTGGATTTTTGTTTCATAGCACCCGATTTATTTGTAAAATTTTTTGTGAACTTATAGGATATCTGAATTGACAAATTCCGCAACTCAGGATATAATAAGCGCTAACCGAAAGAATATAGAAGGTGTGAATATGGAACTTACGAGAAGCGAAATGGAAATCATGGATGTCCTCTGGGAAGCGGGGAAGCCCCTGTCCCGCGCGGACCTATTGGAGCATACCGAGGAAAAGACCTGGAAGGACAGTTCCGTGCATATACTGCTCAACAGTCTGCTGCAAAAGGGCGCCATTCAGGAGGCCGGTCTTGTAAAGCGGGGCAAAACCTTTGGCCGCGTATTTGCGCCGACCGTAACCCGGGAGGAATACTTTGCCAACACCATTTTCAGCCATCGCCACAAGCCGGAACCCGTAGGTCTGTTCCGGGCGCTGCTGAAGCGGGAGGAAGTCACCCAGGCGGATCTAGAGCAGCTATTGGCGCTTGTGCAGAAAGAAATACGGTAAGGGATTGGCGGAGCCGTTTATACGGCTCCGCCTTTTTGTTGGAAATCCGCGCCGGTTTTCCGTGGGGGTCGGGGACAGGTTTTGCCGCCGCCCCCCCATAGAATATCCGTATCACGCACAACTGCCCACCCCTCCCGCCTTCATTTCATAGAAAATTGCACAAAAATAATTGAATATTGCACCAAATTTGGCAAACCCGATTGACAACGCCCTGCACGGGGTGTATAGTAGATGCGTTATGTGGCTTAGCCTCATACTGAACTCCAATTAAAATCTTTAGAAAAGATTTTAATTGCCCGAAGGGCAAGGAGTTCATATGAGACTTGTTTTGTGATTTCTTTCCTTATAAATCACAAAACTGGCAGCGCCATTAGGCGATGCCTTCCTGATTAAAATCAAAGATTTTAATCAGGAAATAGTATCAAACCGAATGGAGGAAGTTTCCATGTTAAAAACCGTTGATCTATACGACATGTCCCACACGCTGGCAGGGGCGTACCTCGCCGGATTCGAGTACCCCTGGCAGGCACTCAAGGGCATCAAGGAGCTGATCTTAGCCCTGGGTTCCACCCTGGGCGAGGACTATACGGAGGTATCTCCCACCGTCTGGGTACATAAAACCGCCACGGTCGCCCCTACCGCCTTTCTGGGCGCGCCCTGCATCATCGGCCCGGGGACCGAGGTGCGCCACTGCGCCTTCATCCGCGGCTCCGCCCTGGTGGGCGAAAACTGCGTGGTCGGCAATTCCGTAGAGCTGAAAAACGCGATTCTGTTCGATAACGTCCAGGTTCCCCACTTTAATTACGTGGGCGACAGCATTCTGGGCTATAAGTCCCACATGGGGGCAGGCAGCGTCACCTCCAACGTCAAGTCCGACAAGACCCTGGTCGTGGTGAAAAACGGCGAAGAGCAGGTTCCCACGGGGCAGAAAAAGTTCGGCGCCATGCTGGGCGACTTCGTGGAGGTCGGCTGCAACAGCGTCCTGAATCCCGGCACCGTCATCGGCCCCCACTCCAACGTCTACCCCACCTCCTGCGTCCGGGGCATGGTTCCCGCCAACAGCATCTGGAAAACCGGCGGAATTGTTGTCGCCAAGAAATAATTCGGGACAGTTCCCGGCCATCAGAAAGTGAAAGGAGTCCATTCCCATGGGCAAATATTTTGGAACAGACGGCTTCCGTGGAGAAGCCAACTGCACCCTCACCGCCGACCACGCCTACAGGGTCGGGCGTTTTCTCGGCTGGTACTACACCCAGCTGAAGCGCCGCTCCGGCTCCGACGGCTCCGCCAGAATCGTCATCGGCAAGGATACCCGCCGGTCTAGCTACATGTTCGAGTACAGCCTAGTAGGCGGTCTGGTTGCCTCCGGCGCAGACGCCTATCTGCTCCACGTTACCACCACCCCCAGCGTGGCCTTCGTTGTCCGCACCGAGGGCTTCGACTGCGGCATTATGATCTCCGCCAGCCACAACCCCTACTACGACAACGGCATCAAGCTCATCAACAACTTCGGTGAGAAGATGGACGAAAGCGTCATCCGTCTGGTGGAGGCGTATCTGGACGGCAATCTGGAGGCCTTCGGCCGGAAATGGGAGGAGCTGCCCCTGGCCAAGCGCGACCAGATCGGCCGCACCGTTGACCACGTCGCCGGACGAAACCGCTACATCGGCTATCTCATCAGCCTGGGCATGTACTCCTTCAAGGGCGTGAAGGTGGGCCTGGACTGCGCCAACGGTTCCTCCTGGAACATTGCAAAATGCGTCTTTGACGCCCTGGGCGCCAAGACCTACGTCATCAACGCCGACCCGGACGGCTACAACATCAATCAGAACGCGGGTTCCACCCACATTGAGGTTTTGCAGCGCTACGTGGTGGAGAACGGGCTGGACGTGGGCTTTGCCTACGACGGCGATGCCGACCGCTGCCTGTGCGTGGACGAAAAGGGCAACGTCGTCACCGGCGACCACATCCTGTACATCTACGGCAAGTACATGAAGGAGCGGGGCAAGCTTCTGGGCAACACCGTCGTCACCACCATCATGTCCAACTTCGGCCTGTACAAGGCCTTTGACGAGCTGGGCATCGGCTATGCCAAGACCAAGGTGGGCGACAAGTACGTCTACGAATACATGATGGCCAACGGCTGCCGCCTGGGCGGCGAGCAGAGCGGCCACATCATCTTCTCCAAGTACGCCTCCACCGGCGACGGCATCCTCACCAGCCTGAAGATCATGGAGGCGATGATGGCGAAGAAGAAGACCCTGAGCCAGCTCTGCGAGGGCTTCACCTTCTATCCCCAGGTGCTGAAAAACGTCCGGGTGGCCGACAAGGCCGCGGCTCAGGGCGACCCCGACGTGCAGAAGGCCGTCGCGGAGGTCACCGCCAAGCTGGGCGACACCGGGCGCATTCTGGTGCGGGAATCCGGTACCGAGCCGGTCATCCGGGTCATGGTGGAAGCCGAGAGCAAGGACATCTGCGAGCAGTACGTGGACTCCGTGATTGCGGTCATCCGCGCCAAGGGTCACTGCGTGTAACCAAAAGTTCAGCCCCCAAACCGCATGGTTTGGGGGCATTTCCGTTAAAAGTCCCCGGCTGCGCCGGGGACTTCTTGCTATCCTTACGGAATTGCCGAGTAGGTGCCGTCTGTTACGGCGTACCCCTCTCCCGGCTTCGGCTGCCACTGATAGCGGTTCTTCCCTTCCTCCGGGAAGAGGCTGGCCATGATCGCGGCGATGACGCCGCCATGGGTCACGATCACCGTGTCTTCTCCCCGGCGTTCCACCGCCTTGTACGCCGCCAGGACGCGCTTCGTCATCTCAGTGCCGCTTTCGCCCCCGGGGGGCGGGTTGATCTCCGGGTCGCGGGAGAGCCAGGTCTGGTAGGCCGGATCGTCTCTCAGCATCTCATAGCTTTTCATTTCAAATGCGCCAAAGTCGATTTCCCGGAAATCCCTCATGACCTCATAGGGGACACCGCCGAACAGCAGCGCCAGCGTTTCATTGCACCGCCGCATTCCGCTGGTGATAAAATGTGCCGCCCCCACGTCGATGGACGGGCGGCTCGCCAGCGCTTCCCTTCCCCCTTTGGATAATGGCAGGTCGGTGCTGCCGCAGTAGAGGTGATGCTCATTGGCGATGGTTTGGCCGTGGCGAATGAGGAAAACCGTCATTTCAGCCGCTCCTCCAATCCACAGAACAGGCGGCTGACCCGGGCGGCTTCTCCGGACAGATACCGGCACAGCAGCCCGTTCATCTGCCGCCACGCCCGCATGTCCGCCCCCATGGGCACCACGCCGGCGGAGATATCCTCACAAATGAGAATGCTGTTCTGCCACCGCTCCCGGCAAGACCGGAAGAATTCCACAGCGTCCACCCCCGACTGCGCGCACCAAAGGGTAAATTCCTCGATATGGTCAATGCACCGCTTGGAAAAGTCGATTTCTCCGCCGGTGCAGGTGAAAATGTCGCTTTCGCTCAAATCAAAGGTGGATTTCGCAAAATCCAGCTTTCCCTGATAAGCGCCGCCGATGATCAAAACCATAGTCCCCTCCTACAAAAGTGCGTAGACCGCAGCGGCGCACAGTTCGCCGACGGTCAGCGCGTATCCGGCAATGTCGCCGTTCATGCCGTCCAGAGATTTGTAGCCCCGGCGCAGCGCCAGAGCGTACCCGGCGACGCACCCCACCGGCGCAAAGCCGTACTTCCCGCAAAGCAAAAATCCCGCCGCCAAAAATACGGCCAGCATTCCGGACAGAATCCACAGCTGCGCCTTGGGCTTTTCCTGCCCGGCGTACTGGCTGGAGGACATGGGGCGAAGCCCCGTCACCGCCAGCGCCGAGCAGCACCGGCTGACCGCCGGGACGAACAGCAGTATCCGGAAATCCGCCTTGTCCGGGGCGGCGGAAAAGAGGGCAAACTGGCTGAGCATCAGCAGGCACAGTCCGATCACGGAGAAGGAACCGACATGGGAGTCCTTCAGAATCGCCCGGCGCTTTTCCAGATCCCGCCAGGATTTCACCGCGTCGGTAACATCCATGAATCCGTCCAGATGGATGAATCCCGTCAGCAGGAAGGGACAGGCGCACAGCACCAGTCCCCCCACCGGCGTCGGAAGCTTCAAGAAGCGGACAGCCCAGGCAAGCGCCGCCCAGACAAACCCGATTTCCAGCCCCACCACAGGCAGAAACAGGAGCATTTTCCCCCTTGCCTTCTCGTCCCAGAGCCGGCCGGGGAACGGAATCGCGCAGAACATGGACTGGCACATGGCAAAGGCGCAAAGATAGGTTTTCACAGCGGCAATGCCCCCTTGTAAAGTCTCGGATTCCCCGCCGCCACCTCGGCCACAACGTCGCAGGCCGCCGCCAGACGGCGGTCAATGGCGGCGAGACTCTTGCGGTAACGCTCCGTGGTCTCGTCGTAGCGCTGGGCGTCGGAATAAACGAAATCACTGACGACCACCGCGTTTTTCACGGTTTTCACGAAGGCGATCAGTTCGTCGGCGCAGCGGTTTGCCCCGTCCAAATCCAGCTGCCAGTCCTTTTCCGCCGGAAACATGGCGTTTTGCAGCAGCGCCGTGGCGCTGTCCACCAGGAACGTGCCGTCCCTGTCCGCGATTTCCAGGCAGGACAGCATGTTTTTGCTGCATTCGATGGTCTCGAATTCCAGCCCGTCCCGGTCGGCAACGTGCCGCCGGATCCGCGCCAAATCCTCGTCGTCCGTAGGAATCATCGTCGCCACATAGTACCGCTTCCCTTCCCCGGACAGCTTCACCGCAAGCGCCTGTGCCAAAGTGGATTTCCCGTTTTTCGCGCCGCCGGAGAGGAAAACCGTCATGCTTTTCCCTCCACGGTGAATTGGTCGCCCTGCCGGATTTCGTCCAGATACCCGTCGTCTATCCCCGCCTGGTCGAAGGTCGCCATGTCATTCATAACGGCGCAGGCGGCGGAAAGCACCTGGAAGGCCAGCGGACACCCGCTGCCCTCTCCCAGACGCATTCCCAGCAGGAACAGCGGCTCCAAGCTCATAGCCTCCATGGCAAGGCGGTAGCCGATCTCAAAGGACGCATGGCTGGGGACGAGATAATCCCGCACCCGGGGACACAGCCGCACCGCGCACAGCGCCGCCACGGCGGAAATAAAGCCGTCGATGACCACCGGCCGCCGGGTCGCCGCCGCTCCCAGAAACGCGCCGCACATGGCGGCAAGGTCAAGGCCGCCCACCTTGCTTAGCACGTCCACCGGGTCGTCCCGGTCGGGGCGATTTAACTCGATTGCCCGACGGATGACCGCTTTTTTTCTCATAAAGCTCTCGTCGGTCACGCCGCCGCCCCTGCCGGTGACGGTTTCCACCTCCGCCGACAGCAGCACCGCCAGAACGGCGGAGGACGTGGTGGTGTTGCCGATGCCCATTTCCCCCACGCCGAGAGCGTCGGCGTCCGTGTCCGCGGCAAGCTTGGCACCGGTGAGGATGGCCGTGACCGCCTGCTCCCGGGTCATGGCGGGGCCGCTCGCAATATTCTGCGTACCGTAAGCAATTTTCCGGTTCAGCACCGCTTTTTCCCGGATATCCGCGTTGACCCCCACGTCGCACACGGTGATGCCGCTGCCGAAATGCCTGGCAAGGACGCTTGCGCCGGTTTTTGCCCGGGTCAGGTTCACCGTCTGCATCAGCGTCACGGACTGGGGCGCGCTGGACACGCCCTCCGCCACCACGCCGTTGTCGGCGGCAAATACCAGAAGGTGGGTCTTTTCCATTTTATTATGCACCCGCCCGGTGATGCCCGCCAGCTGGACGGACAGGTCTTCCAACCGTCCCAGACTTCCGGGGGGCTTTGCCAGCTGCGCCTGACGCTCCCGCGCCTTTTCCATGGCGGATTCGTCCAAAGGAGAAACGGCGGAAAGCAGTTTGTTCAGTTTTTCTTCCATGTTCACCCCTCCAAAATCTGTTCTGCCAGCATCCAGTTGACCGCCGGCGCCGCCTGAAGCACTTCCAGTGTAAAGGTTGCCTTGGGGCAAAGGGTCTGCGCCTGCCGGAGCAGCGCGGCCATGGGGATCGTTCCCTCTCCCGGGGCGCAGTGGGCATCCCGGGCGCCGTCATTGTTGTGGATATGGAAATGGGAGAGAAATTCTGCACAGGCGCTCATCCATTCCTCCACGGGAACCGGGGAGTAGGCGTTCACATGCCCCACGTCCAGACACATCCGCAGCCGGGGGCTATCTACCTCCCGGAAAATCCCGGTCATCATCTCCGGCCGCTCCTCCAGCACGTTTTCCAGTACAATGTCCACGCCGGGGTCTTCCTTCAAAAAATCCTTCCAGAAAACAACGGATTGCTCCGTGTACCAGCAGGGATAGTACAGTCTTTCATTGAACCCCCCGTGAATGACGATCTTCCGGGCGTCATACCGCCGCGCCAGGGCAATTGCCTGCCGATAGCGCAGCGCCGCCAGCTCCCGGGCTTTCGGGTCGACGGCGCAGGGAAACAGCTCGTTGAAGGGCGCGTGAAACAGTCTTCTGCCCACCCCCGTCAGCTCTTTTGTCACGGCGGCGTGGGTAGACTTGAACTGCTCGTCCATATTCCAGGCGGTGCAGTATTCCGCGATTTCCAGCCCAAGGCCGTGCCGCCGGGCTTCCTCCGGGGCGTCCGGGGCAATGGTGGAAAGAAACAGTTGGTCTTTTTTCACGCTTCTTTTCCCCCGTCGTCCAGGATTCCGTATTTCGTCTTGATCCGGTCAAGCTTTTCCAGAAGGGGGTTTCCCAGTACCAGCAGCACGATCGCCGTGGCGACGGCCTGCCTCAGATTCACCGGGAAACCGGAAATATAGAACGCCATGGCTCCCTTGAGGGTGATTCTGGACATCACCAGGAACACCGAGCAGGTATCCAGCAGCGGCCCGACAAAAAACGTCACCGCCAGGAATCCGAAAATTCCCATAATCACCGGCTTGCGGGGAAGTCTGCCCCGGGCGAATACGAAGCCCGCCAGCATCCCGCCCGCGCCGTAGGCCATCATCTGCCAGGGGGTGTAGGGACCCTGGCTGTAGAAAAAGTTGCTTGCCAGAGCGCTGATCGCCCCCACCAGAAAGCCGGATTCGGGGCCGAAGGCGATTCCCGCGATCATGATAATGCCGAAAATCGCCTTGAAGCTGGGGATGGGAATGGCGACCCGCCCGGCCACCGCCAGGGCACACATCACTGCCAGCACCACCAGCTCCCGCGCCTGAGGTCTGCGCCCCTCAAAGGCCAGGAAAAAGGGGATCAGCAGCTCCACGATCACCAGCGTGCTGGTGACGTAAAACGCCCGTCCGGACAGTCTGCTGCCCAGTATCAGCGTCAGGGGAATCAACACCAAAAAGACGATCAAAGTGGCAATATGGGATTTTTTCATGCATTTCTCCCCCGGTTTTGTTTGTAAAGGTCGATCACGTCCTCCGCCGTGACCGCGTTCCTAAACACATGGCGGCTCATACGGTTGGCGGCGGTGGTATAGAAGCTGTTGGCGCCGAAGAACCGGCGGGGCGTGTCCGTGGTCAGCACCTGGCCGTCAAAGAACATGCTCACCTGGTCGGAATACCTTGCGCAGAACTCCACATCGTGGGACACCATGACGACGGTGATGCCCTTGCGTTTCAGCTCCGTCAGAATGGAAGCAAAAATTTCCTTAAAGAAGCTGTCAATGCCCTTGGTCGGCTCGTCCAGCAGAAGCAGCTTTGGCTTGGTCAGCAGCACCTTCGCCAGCGCCGCCCGCTGCTGCTCGCCGCCGGACAGGTCGTAGGGATGGCTTTTCAGCAGAGACGTAATTTGGCAGATTTCCGCCGTTTCCCGGATATCCTGCTCGTTTTGGGTCATTTCCTGCAAATCTTCCAGCACGGTTTTCCTGACGAACAGGCTCTTGGGATCCTGGGGCAGCATGGCAAGGCAGCCCCGGAACAGCTCCTGCGATTTATACTTCTCCACCGGCTTTCCCAGCACCTTCACCTTACCCCGGTAGGGTCTGCAAATGCCGCAAACAGCTTTCAGCGTCGTGGATTTTCCCGCGCCGTTGCCGCCCACAATGGCGTGAAGGCTGCCCTTGATTACCTCCACGCTGGCGCCCCGGAGAATGTCCGGGCTGTTCTTTTCATAGCGGAACCACAGTTCCTTCAGGGAAAGGGCGATTTCGCCGTCTTCCTCCGTCTGGGGCTGTGCCGGAAGCTCGGTGATCTCCGGCTGCGTTGGGAAAGCGTCGCTGAGCCAGTTTCTGCCCTCCCGCACGGTCAGGGGACACGCCCCCGCCCCGCCGCTGCCGTAAAACACCCGCACCGGCGTGGGCATGGCGGTGAACATGTCGTTCTTTTCCTCCCAGAGCCGCTCTCCGATGCGCCGGGGAGTGTCGTTGGCGATCACCCTGCCGCCGTCCATCACGACGGCGCGGTCGGCATAGGGAAAAATATCCTCCACACGATGCTCCGTAATGAGGATGGTCGTCCCCAGCTCCGCGTTGATCTTCCGCAGGGTGTTCAGGAAATCCGACGCCGCGATGGGGTCAAGCTGACTGGTGGGTTCGTCCAGAATCAGGATCTCCGGCTGCATGGCCATGATGGATGCCAGGTTCAGCAGCTGCTTCTGTCCGCCGGACAGGTTGGACACGTCCCTGTGGAACCAGTCCTGAATGCCGAAATAGCAGGCCATTTCCGCCACCCGGGCGCGCATGGTCTTCTGGTCGCAGCCCAGGCTTTCCAGCCCGAAGGCCAGCTCATGCCAGACCTTGTCCGTCACGATCTGATCGTCAGGGTTCTGCATGACGAAGCCGACTTTTGCGGCCTGGTCCCGCTGGCTCATGTCTTCCAGGGAAACGCCGTTGATGCGGATGTCCCCGCTTCGTTTTCCGTGGGGGGTCAGCACCGATTTCAGGTGCCGCAGAAGCGTTGTTTTGCCGCTGCCGCTTTTGCCGCAGAGCACCACATACTCCCCCCGCCGGATGGCCAGGCTGACGTCGGTCAGAGACGGTCTGCTGGCGGACGGGTAGGAAAAGCTCAGATTCTCGATCTCGATATGTGCCATTGAACGGCCTCCTTCAAGTGTAGTGCAGAGGGGATAAAGAGGTAAGCACAGTAGGCGGTAAAGCCCAGCGCGTAAATGCCGGTAACGGGCTGAATGGCAAGCTTCGGCGTAAACTCCGCCGCCGCGCCGCCCATAGCGGCCACCGCTGCGGCCACCACCGCAAGGGTAAGCATCGCCGCAATGAGAATCCAGTCCAGCGTCTTCATTCGGTAGATCTGAAAGCTTGTGCGTTTGGCGGTACCGTAGCCCCGGGCGCGCATGGAGTCTCCGGTCACGACGCTCCCTTCCAGCGCCCAGTCTGTCAGGGCGGATAACGTGCGCATTCCGCAGGTGAGCTTTTCTCTCACGGTGCTGTTCTCCCCCGCGCCGAGGCCGATGGACTTTCTCGCGCCCATGATCTGCCCCGCCTTGCGGATAAAGCTGGGGATCATCCGCAGCACCATCACCAGCAGCAGCGAGATCGCCGGGATCAGATTTCCGAACAGGCTCGTAAACTTGTCGCTGGTCATGACCGCATTGTAGCAGCCGAACCAGAGCATCATCACCAGAAACACCCCGGCAATGGCCGCGCCGTAGAGCAGCGCCTCCACCGTGTAGGGTCTTCCGAATACATGAAACAGCACCCGCTCGCCGTAGGTATTGAACAGCGGGTTCACCGCCGTCAGCACGAGGACCATAGGAAGCAGCATCGCAATTCGCTTCCAGCCGGCTTTGCCGCTGAGGAGCAGATAGTATACCGCCGCGCCTACCGCCCCCGCGATCAGGTACGCCGGGTGCTGGATCAGCACGCCAAAGCCGATGGCTCCCACGAAAAACAGAAAATTCACCGCCGGATGGCAGTTGGAAAAAGCGTCCGCAGTCATAGCATCCCCCAAAAAGAAAAAGCCCCCAACGGGGACTTCATAAAAACCGCCGGCAGGCATCCCCAAGAGCCTTCCGGGAGAAAGGTCAGGTCACCGTGTTCCGGCTCTGGACGCCATTTGCCGAAGGTCTTCTCAGGATGCCCCAATGACCTTCCGCGGCTCAACTGTCCATCTACGGCGGCTTGGTACCGCTGGGATTGCCCCATTCCAATGTGTGACCCGACTTTGTGTTTTTATTCTATGCAGCATATTCTATCATAATCTCCGAAAAACTGCAATGTCTTTCGGATGCGCATCGTGATTTTTTCGATTGAAAAAAAGGGAAAGCTGTGCTACAATATTCCCGCCGTTTGTGAACACAAAATGGCGAAACCTTCACCCAGCCGTTTCAAGGCAGGCGGAGAGGGAATAAAATGTTAGGAGAATCGTTATGAACAAATTCAGCATGAAAAAGCTGCTGTCCATCCTTCTGTGCATCGCGCTGATTGCGGCATTGGCGCTTTCCACCGTTGGATGCAGCAAGAATGACAAAACTGAGCCTGTGGCCTCCGCCGAGGCTTCCGGCGGCACCGTTTCCATGGGCGAGGGCGAAACCATGTTCCTGTTCAACGTGGTCGATCCCGAGGGCAAGGAAAGCAGTTTTGAAATCCACACCGATGAGAAGACCGTGGGCGCGGCGCTGCTGTCCCTGGGTCTGATCGCCGGTGAGGACAGCGAGTTCGGCCTGTACGTCAAGACCGTCAACGGCGTCACCGTGGACTACGACAAGGACGGCAAGTACTGGGCATTCTATGTGGACGGCGAGTACGCCGCCACCGGCGTAGACTCCACCGACATCACCGCCGGTGCAACCTACACCTTCAAGGCAGAGTAATTTTTCGGACGCAAAGCAGCCGGTAAGATGGTCTTTCCCATCTTACCGGCTCTTTTCTGTTGCAATTCGGGAAAATCATCGTATAATGGTAATGATATTTTACGGAACAGGAGAAAACGCAATGGAAAACGGCGGGGTGTACTTGAAAAAGGGCAAGGGTCGCAGCATGAAGGCGGGCGGCCCCTGGGTATATGACAACGAGGTGGAGCGCGTCGAGGGCGAGCCGCTGGACGGAGACGTGGTCTCCGTCCACGACTACAACGGTTTCTGTCTGGGCAAGGGCTTCTTAAACCGCCGCTCCAAGCTCCGGGTGCGGATGCTGACCCGGAACCGGAATCAGGAAATCGACGAGGCTTTTCTCAGAACGCGGGTGGAAAATGCCTGGGAATACCGGAAAAAGGTGGTGGATACCGGCAGCTGCCGGGTGATTTTCGGCGAGGCGGATTTCCTGCCCGGTCTGGTGGTGGACAAGTTCTCCGACGTGCTGGTGGTGCAGTCTCTGGCGCTGGGCATGGATCGGTACAAGTCCTTTATTTTGCAAACTCTGACAGAACTGATGGCAAAGGATGGCATTTCCATCCGGGGTATTTATGAGCGCTCCGACGCCAAAGTACGGGAGCAGGAGGGAATGCCCCGGGTCAAGGGCTTCCTGTCCGACCCCTTTGACACCAAGGTGGAAATCGTGGAAAACGGCGTTAAATATTTCGTAGACGTGGCAGAAGGGCAGAAAACCGGCTTTTTCCTCGACCAAAAATACAACCGCAAGGCCATCTGGCCGCTGTGTCCCGGCGCGGAGGTGCTGGACTGCTTCACCCACACCGGCTCCTTTGCTCTGAACGCGGGTCTTGCCGGGGCGCGCCATGTGCTGGGGGTGGACGCTTCGGAGCTGGGTGTGGCACAGGCCCGGGAAAACGCCGCCCTCAACGGTCTTTCCGACCGGGTGGAATTTCTCTGCGCGGATGTGTTTGCGCTGCTGCCGGAGCTGGAAGCCAAGGGGCAGAAATTTGACCTTGTGATTCTCGATCCTCCGGCCTTCACCAAATCCCGCGCCTCCGTGAAAAAGGCGGTGACGGGCTACCGGGAGATCAACCTCCGGGCAATGAAGCTCATTAAGGACGGCGGCTTCCTCGCCACCTGCTCCTGTTCCCATTTTGTGGACTACGAACTGTTCACCCAGACCATCGGTCAGGCCGCCCGGAACGTCCACAAGCGTCTGCGGCAGGTGGAATACCGCACCCAGGCGCCGGATCACCCCATTTTGTGGGACGCCGAGGATTCCTACTACCTGAAATTCTACATTTTTCAGGTTTGCGACGAGAAATAACAAACGGGAGCCATCACATGGAAATGTGATGGCTCCCGAACATTATACTTTGCGTCTTGCCCTTTGAAACCGGTACTCCGTCCAGCATTCCAGCCCCATGGGCAGCAGACACAGCGCGGCGTAGCCGACGGCGGTCAATGCGCTTACATTTTCCAGGGGCTTCCATACAATCCGGGGATTGTAGAACATCGTCGTTGCCCCCAGAATCGCCCCCATGGCGGTCAGGGTGATGCCGGAAAACAGGGCGATCGCAAACGCCCTGTCCCGGTTATCGAAGCGGTAGACGGAAAACGCCGTCCGCCCCCGAAGCAGACTGCCCCGGGAACGCATGGCGTCGGATTCCAGCACCAGTGCGGAGATCATCCAGGTAACCAGCATGGAGAATATCCCCAGGCAATTGGCAAGCCGCCGGAAAAGACTACCCTGATTGCTCCCCCGGCCGATGCCCTTCCGGGCGAGGTTGATTTTTCTTGCCTCCCGGCCGACTCTGGGAATGAAGCGCAGAAGAATCGTAAGGAAAAGCGACAAGCGCGGGCTGATTCTTCCGAACAGGTACCCTACTTTGTCCGAAGTCACTACGCGGAATATGACCTCCAGCCACATGCACAATATCGCAAACCGCAGTCCCGTGACCAGACCGTAGACAAAGCTTTCCACCGTCAGATTGTTGCCGATGAAATTCTGCCGCAGCACCGTAACGCCGAAGTGGTGATAGGAGCTATAGTACAGCCCAAACACCAGAATCAGCGGTATAAAGAACAGGTTAACAGCCACCGCCCGTTTTCCGCAGCGCCTGACGCTGTAGGCAAAGGCGCTGACATAGGCGATCGCCAGAAACACCGGATGGTCGAAGCGCACCGCCCCGTACAGCGCGGCGGCGAAGAAAAGGAAATTCACCGCCGGATGACAGCTTTCAAAGCCCATGTTCGTCCTCCGTCATTCCGCACCATCCTCAGCTGCCATCCATGTGCTTCCCACGTCCTTGCCGTAGCCTTTGCAGGTGTAGCACCAGACGATGTCGTCCCCGTTTTCCACCGCATAGGCCGAGCAGCCGTAATTGGGGAACCGGCCGTTTACCTTGTACATCCAGCCGGATTCTTTGCCGCAGTCGAACTCGTATAAATGGTTGATGCCCTCAACATAGCTGCTGCCGTACATAGGCGTCCAGCTGGATTCCAGCTGGATATCCGCCGCCGTGCTTACCCTTTGCAGCACGTCAAAGGCGCTGTCGCCCCGGGTGAAGGAAACCCGGGTTTTGGGCAGAATCACCCCGTCTTTCGGGACATAGGGTGCTTTTTCCTTATCCAGCGCGTCCAGATTGTCCAGAATCGTGTCGCAGACGATGGTGACGGTGCAGACGTTCCCCTCCTGCCCCGGGGTGATGAGGGCATTGTCCGGAATCTCCGTAATTTTGTACAGGCTTCCAAGATTGTTGTCTTCCCCGCCCCGCAGGAGAAACGCCGTCAGAAGGCCGGTCACGGCAATCACGACGATCAGCAGAACCATCACGATATTTGCAAGCTGCTTTTTCTTCATACGCTGTTTCTCCCTGCGAAGCTGTTTTTACGTCTCTGTCATGGTATACAGGGTGGATTTTCCCTGCTCCGCTCGGCTCACCGCCACGAGGGCATAGAAGCCCTGCTCCGTCGCCATTACGTCTTCCTCCCCGTCGGGGATATGCCGGAACGCGCCGTTCTCCGTCCGGAATTCCAGGAGTCTGCTCACCAGCGTGTTCCCGCCCTTGACGAACCGGGAATCGGTCAGGCTGACGCCCAGCTCCGTCAGCGCCACGATCACCTGGGCAATAGACTCGCTGCTCTCTGAATCGTAGGCGACAAAGCCGCCGTTTTCCTCCTGCTGCTGAGACAGGACGGTCAGTCCCCGCTCCACTGCCTCGGACACATCCTTCCGGTCGCGGTATTTGGCCAGGGCTTGTAGCGCCATGGCCGTGATATCCGTCTCCGGGTCGCCCCCCGCAAACGACCAGCCGCCGTCGGGAAGCTCCGCGCCCAGAATGTAATCTACATACCTGTCTCGCGTGGCCTGGGTGGTTCCGGCAGTGTTTTCCGGGATGTCATACGCCCCGCTGTCCAGCGCCAGCAGCGCGAAAATGGGGCCGTTGATTCCCTGAAATACCGTCTGGTCAAAGTCTGCCAGAGGAATGAGCAGATTGAACCCGCCAACGTCCGCGGCGTCCCGCCCCAGCGCCGTCCACGCCAGAATCACCCGGGAATACTCCGTGTATTTTTTCGCGTGGAGTACGCCGCCGTGTTCCGCCGTGTAGGCCGCCACGTTTTCGCCGTAGCTTTCAAAATATTCCTTCGGCACCGCAACGCCGGAGCGCGCCAGACCGAACACTGCCCACTCGCCCCCCACGGAGCCGTAGGTTGGCTGCGGGATCTGCTCCATCAGCCATTGGGCAGTCTGTGTCAGTTCCTCGTCCGTTACCGTACTTTGCCCCGCGGCCGTCCGGGTTTCCACAGCCGCAGTCGTTTCGGCAGCCTCCGTCTGCGACTTGTCCGCGGCACAGCCGCAGACAGACAGCGCCAAGATAAGCGCCAGCAAAAGGGCGATCCATTTTTGATTCATAATCTATGCTCCTATTCTTTGGGAAGTCCTGTGTCCTCGACTGCGATCTGATCAGTGCTTCCCGAATCTTCCGTTTCCTTCGGGGCAGCCGCCGGGAACTCCTTCAGAGTTCCTGCGGCATACTGGAGAATCAGCACGGCGTCGTTACTGTCAATGACGCCGTCGCCGCTGACGTCCGCCGTCTTCAAAGAAAGTTCTGTATCAAGGCGCTTCGCTTCATAGTCCAGAATCATCCGGGCGTCGGCCTGATCCACCTTGCCGTCGCCGTTGACGTCGCCGGGAAGTCCGTCTCCCACGGTCAGGTTCAGCGTGGCGACAGGTATCATCGTCTCCACGCCGGAGGTCATTTCCGTTCCGTTTTCTTCGTTGTGGTACATGACATAGGGGAAGGAAACGGCAAATTCCCCGTCGCCAGCGTCCAGCGGCTCACGCTTATACGTCACATAAGCCGTAACGTCTCTCGTCTTTCCGTTGGCGTAGACCGCAGTGACGACCATTCCGGCGGGGTCGAAGGTCTCCCCTTCCCCATACGTGGTCTTCGTGGGCTGCTGGGTGATCTCAAGGCGCTCGATGGCGCTTCCATAGGCCATCAGCCGCGCCGAGTCATTCTTGAAGTAGACCGTGCCGTATTCGTCGGTGATGGGGCTGCAAATGGCGTACTGCGCCTGATCGCCGGTGGGGGTGAACAGCACGTAAGCCGTCGTGCGGCCGCCCTCTGTCGTAACGTAGTCCGGCGTTGTCTGCCCGGCTCTGTCCCGCAGAACCCGCAGCTTGCCGGGGGTCATGTTGTCGAAGAAATAGACGTATACACAGCCGCTTTCCTGCTCGTAGGCCGTGGTCAGCAGGCCGCTGGTCTGGGGGTAGCCCTGGGTATCGACACGATAGACAATCCTTCTTTCGATGACGTCGATCACCGTAATGTTGTGGCCGGAGTACGAGCTGAACTGTCCCGCGCCGGAAACGCCCAGGTAGGCTCTGCCGCCATAGACCACGGGGGTGGACGTACTCATGGGAACGCCGCCAACGCCGTTTACCAGATTCACGCTCCATTTATTCATCAGCTTCCGGTCGCCGGATACCTGAACGGAATAGAAGGTGCCGCCCTTGGAGGTGAAATAGTAGGCGTCCGTCCCGGCGTCATAAACCACCGTACTGCGGATATCCGCGTTCAGGCCGTCCCAGCTGTCCAGCAGCTCGCCCGTCGCGGGGTCCAGAAGCAGCAGCCGGGAGGTCTGGCTGGTGTAGCCGTTTCCGCCGT
Organism: uncultured Eubacteriales bacterium; assembly: GCA_900546075.1. Classification (GTDB taxonomy): domain Bacteria; phylum Bacillota; class Clostridia; order Oscillospirales; family Oscillospiraceae; genus Faecousia. The sequence goes on from URBH01000010.1 coordinate 18,622, forward strand.
CGTCCGTTCCCACCAGCAGGAAGTCGTCGGCCACGTAAGCGCCTGCCCAGTAGAAGCCGCCCTTGCCGGTATAGTACCAGGAGGCGCACTTGCTTTCCCCGGACTGCGCCGGGTCTTCATCGGTGACGGACAGGCAGACGAAGTTTGCGCTGCCGGTCTCGCTGTTCCAGAAGCCGGTGTAGAGATAGCCGTTTTTCACCGTCAGCGGGCAGTTTGGCTGTCCGCCAAGCTTGTCCGTGTAAATCCAGAGGGATTCCAGCGTGGATGCGTTGAAGGCCTGCACCGTACCGCCGGACAGCGCCACGAAGACCATGCCGTCCGCGTAAACCGGCGGGGTGATGGAGAAGCTGGATTTGTGATCCATGGCCGCCTTTGCCTTAATTTCGCCGCTTACGGTGTCAACGCGGTAGATTTTGTCGCCGGCGTAGGTGATGATATCTCCGTCCACCAGAATCGGGCTGCCCACGGCGTCCGAGTCAAATCCCACGCCCAGCTGGTTTGCCCAGTACAGGGTACCGTCCTGCGCCGCCGTGGGAATCGGGGCATCGGTGACGCCGTTGTTGGTATCCGAGCCGCGGAAATCCGCCCACTGAGCCGGGATATACGGGTCGATGGCGGGATTGGACGCCGCCTGATTCAGCGACCAGGCGATGACGGCCGCGCCGCCGTCCTCCGTTTCGGTGACGGGGTAAACCTCCGTACCGTTGGAAATCACCAGCGCCCCGACATCGTCCCGGGTCACGGTCAGGGTGCCGGACACGGCCTCGTAGCCGTATTTTGTCAGCGCATAGCTGTAGCTGCTGCCCTCGCAGAGAAGATAATGCCCCCCGTTCTCCGGCAGCTGCTGCTCGCCGGTGAGAACGCTGCGTATGTGCAGCAGCGCATCCGCCGGTTCGGTAGTGAAGGTCACTTTCACCGGGGGAGATTTCAGAATGTTCAGGGTATAGGTTCCGATACCGTCCGGAGCCTTGTCGTTTTCCACCGTGACCCTGACGGTCTGGGTGTTGATGGTACCGTCCAGAGGGATGACCGCAATGCCTTCGGCGGTCACATCCGTGCCGTCCACCTTGACGCGGTAGCCCACATCCTCTTCGCCGTAGCAGGTGTTATCCGCATAGCGGGAAAGCCCCAGCTCCAGATTCTGCGCCGCCATGGAGACCGTCACGGAATAGGATTTGACGCCGGGGGCGAAGCCTGTGGTTCCGTCCTCCCTCGTCAGGGTCGCGGCCGCGCCGTCGCAGCTGGCGGTTATGTCCTTCAGCGTCAGCGTCCGGGTGAATTTTGTCAGATAGTCCTGGTAAAATGTAATACCGTTTTCTACCTTTGTCAACCGAAGGGTGACCGTACCCGAAACGGGGTTTTCCTTCATCAGCAGGCGGTTCAGCTGGGTGCCGGAAGCTGCGCCGGGAATCAGATCAACGGTTTTTTCCTTTCCGTGGTACAGGCTGCCGCTGAATACCTGATTATAAATTGCCTGAATGCTGACATTTTTCTCCCCGGTCGCCGCCCAGGCGTAGACCATATGCTCCATATCCTCATAGGAAACCCTGTAGCTGTGATTCTCCGGGGTGAAGGAAGCGTCGGTTTTCAGGGAATTTTTGGAGGCCGCACCGGCTTTTTTCCCGTAGGCCAGACTTGTCAGCCAATCGCTCATGGAGCTGAAATCCACGGTGATGGTGCTGTCGGCCACTTCCTCAAGGGAAAAATCGTCCGTAATGTGGTAATACGTACCCCGGGTCGCAACATAGCGGTAGGTCTCTCCGGGAACCAGGGTGTACCGGTATCGATTCTGGGTCGCGGACTCCCGGTGGGTCACGTAGGGCATCACCACGCCGTTGCTGTTGACCACCTCAACGGTCACGGAACGCTCCGACAGGAAGGATAGGCTCTTGCCCTGCCCCGGCTGAATGGTCAGGGTATAGGTGCTGGAATAGCCGTTGGCGGAAACCGTCACCGGGATAACCGTCTCGCCGGAAACAGGCACCGTCACGCCGTTTGCCGCGTTCTGACCGTCCACCGTTACGGTATAGTCCTTTTCCAGGGGCTGCCCCGTGACGGTGACCGCCGTGACCGTGTCCAGAACCTTATAGGGATACGCCACGGTCTCCGGCGTGAAGGGGACGGAGGCCGCCTGATCTACGCCCTTCTGGTCTGTCACCCGGATGGAAACCAGGGTGGGGACTCGGGCGAAATTGACCTTGTAGTCCTGAGAATAGGTATAGCCGTCCTCGCCCTGGCTGGTGAGCCGGTAAATGACGGTGCTGCCCACCGCGCCCCGCGCCAGCACGCTGTAAGCGCCGCTGGTCAGGGACGCAAACGCAAGCGCCTTTTCCATCCGCTCGCCGGTGCTTGCCAGGGAATAAATGGCGGTCAGAGTCGGAACCTCTGCCAGCAGACCGGTATCATACTCCGCGTAGGTGTAGACCGAGCCGGTAAAGGTGTCCGGCACCGGAACGGTCACTTCCCTGTCAGACCAGTCCCCCAGCTGCCATTCTTCGTCCGTGAATTTGTTATCCTTGTTGGTCTCCCCGCCGTAGCTTCCGGAGAGGCGGAAGGTGTCGGTAATCAGCCATTCCGACTGAGGCAATTTTCCCGACACCGCCCCGGCGGCGCTGACCGTGATTTTGCCCCCGAACCGCAGTCCCGACTGCTCGACGCGGAAGGTATAGTCGCCCTTGGGCAGCTCCAGCACGCCGTCGCCCTCGTCCGTCCACTGCTTTCCGTAGGCATTTTCCGCCGCAATAGACACGCCGGGGTAGTTGGCGTCGGAGTACGCCGCCGACCCATCCGTGAAGCGAACCGGGTAACGCTGGCCGGTGAGAGAGTTTTCATAGTTTTTGACCGCGTCATTCAAGCTTGCCGCAAGGGTCTTGGCGGACTCGCCGTTGATGCCCACGAACAGATCCCGGGCGGTGCCGTATTCCTTTTTGGCGGCCGCCTGGACGTCGCTGTCCTTTTTCTTGTAGTCCGCCATGGCGGTCATCAGCTGCTTCAGTCCGTCGCCGGGCTTGCTGTCCATATCCTCGCTGAAGCGCAGATAGCCGATGGACGCCGCGCTGACGGACAGATCGTAATTGCCGTTTTCGTCACTGCGGGTAAAGTTGCCCGTTACGCCGTCGATGGCGGAGATCATGCCTGTATCCAGCCCCGTGAAGGTGTGTCCGCTAGCGCTCAGCGCCTGGGCAGCGGTCTGCCCCGCCGTGTAGGAAACGTACTCCGGCGCGATGACCAGCTTTCCCCCGGCCTCCGCCACGAGAATAAATCCGTTTTCCGCTGCGAGAGCCGTCACCGGCAGACAGCCGATGAGCAGCAGCGCGGAAAGCAGCAGGCACGCAAGGCGCTTTCTCAAATTCTGTTTCATTCCTTTTCCTCCTAGTATAGGCACTGAACCCATTTTATCCACACCCGGCGGTACCATTTAACATTCTTTTTTAGGCTCCCCCGGGTATCGGCGTAGAATTTCAGCGCCGACGCTCTTTGCGCCTGGGTGAGCGCGTGGCTGCTGAACAGGGCGAGGTCATTCAGGCGGATGGCCTCTTCCAGCGCCGACGCGTAATCGTCGCCAAACCGCCGTCTCGCCGGTTCCAGCAGCCCCCGCATGGAGCCGTTTCCTCTGCGCAGACCCAGCTTTTCCAGCAGCGCCGCCGCATCCGCGAAAATCCAGGAAACGGCTTCGTTGACGTTTTCCAGCTGATATTTCCGCTCTCTGCGCTTGCGAAGCAGCTTTCTTCTGAAGATCAGAAGCAGGAGCAGCAGTAGCACAGCCAGAAGCACCCAAAGTGCGCCCAGCAGCACAGTTTTGGTAATTTTTGTCACGGTGCCGCCGTCCGGCTCGGGGTTCTCGGAGGGATCCTCCCCCGGGGTCGTCTCCTCCGGCTGGGTCTCCGATTCGGCACTGTCCGAATCCCCCTCATTTGGGGTTTCCTCCGGCTTCTGTTCTGGCACTTCCCCTAGTCCGGGGGTCAGCTCCATGGGAATCCAGCCGATTCCGTCCTGATAGACCTCCGCCCACCCCCGGGCACAGCTGCTGTCCACGGTCAGCGGTTCGTTCGCCTTGGCAGCGGCGGCCATTTCTTCCGAAATGACGTACCCTTCGGCGTACCGCGCCGGGATTCCAAAATAACGCAGGGTCATAACCGCCACCGTGGCATACTGGAAGCGCGTCCCCTTCGCCGCGGTCAGGGGCAGCTCCATATCCTCCGGCGTTCCCTCCTCCGGGAAGCACCGGTTCAGGAAGTTCAGCGTGCATGTCTGTGCCTGGAGCAGGGTCAGGTTTTCCCGGGAGCCGTAGTCCGCCGCAGTTTCGTCCCAATACGCCCCCAGCAGCTGGGTCACGCTTTCCGGAACCTGAAGATAATTGCGGTACACAAAGCTTCGGTAGGCGCTTTCCGCCCTCCGGAATTGCAGAACTTGGGCATCATCGGAGGTTTGCAGATACGCCAGGGTCTGTTCGATTCCGTTCCCGCCGCCGGTTATCACGGAGTACCGGTATGTTCTCTCCCCGTCGGAGGAAAGGCTGTCCTCTTTCAGGTTCTCCGTCGGCAGATTTCCCGTGTCCCGCAGGGAAAAGGGAACATATTGGTAAGCGCTGCACGCGCCGATATTTTCAATGAAAACGCTGCCCGTTTTTCCGTCCGTTCCGGCAGCGGCCGACGCATACTGCGCCGCCGGGTGGAAGGCGTTTTCGTTCAGCCAGTATAAAAGTTCCTGATTTTGCGCCAAAACGGCGGAATCTACCGTTTTCCAGATGTCGCCCTCCAGCGCAGCCCCGGTGAATCCCCGGAGATACAGGGTCTCCGGGTTCGACATGGTCACTTCCAGCCCCGGCCGGGTGCCCTCCGGCTTCCGATAATCCGTGAAGTCTCCCTCGGGCAGTACGGTGTTTTCCGTCTCATAGCGGTAAGTGTGAATCGCCTTGCGGCTGTTTTCGCCGATCTTCTGCGTCCAGCCTTGCACGCCGGGAACCGACGCACCTAACAGCAGCAGTCCCGCCGCGATTCCGCAGAGAACCCAACCGGCTGTGACCGGGAACGCCGCTTCCCGGCTCTGCCATCCGCTGTAGATGAGAATCAGCGCAGCCGCCGCCAACGCGGTCAATCCGGGAAGCACCTGATTTGTCTTGAAAACCGCCATTCCCACCAAAGCGGCGGCGGGCAGCACCGCCGCCAGCGCGACCGGGGCATGGCTGCTCAGCCGGCAGCAAATCAGCGCGGCGGCGCTGGCCGCCGTCACGGCAAACAGCGTCAGGCACAGCCCGCTTTTTTCCGCAGGAAGCTGCGTCTCCCACTTGGGAAGCACCCAGCCCGTTCCGGCGGTATAGGTATTGCGCATCTGGTTCCAGAACAGGCGATAGCCCTCCAGCACCTGCTGCCTGAAAATCATAACCAGCAGAAACAGAACGGCCAACGCCGCCGGGAAAAACCATCGCTGCTTCCGGAACCGGATTGTCACGCCGTAAGCGATGCACACGTACCCGCCCGCCGTCAGCAGGATGGGCAGCAGATTTCCCGTCCGGAATCCCGCCACCGCCGCAAGGGCAAACAGCAGCGCCCCGCAGGCCAGCATCGCCGCCAGCATCCGGAGCACCCACCCGCCGTCCGACGAACTCTCAGGTTGGCGCAGGTGCATCCCCTGTTTTATTTTTGAGGTCAAGGCTTTCGCCTCCCTTACACGTCAATTTCTCCTAATTGCTCCCGATACCGCCCCACGTCGAAGGGAATGCTCCCCTCCAAGGGTGACTCCCCGCAGAGCAGCGCGGTGACATGTCCCAGCCGCTGCATCTGCAATACATCGGCGCAGGGTTCCTCCCCGATGTACACCATATGCCCGCACAGGGCGTCCGGCCGGGTCTGCACCAGCAGGGACGCGCCGCCCACACCATCCTTCCGTCCCGCGGCACGCAGCAGACTGGGGATGACGCCGACCAAATCCTCCATGGCGCAGATCTCATGCAGGACGCAGACGTTGCCCTCCGTATCGTTCCATCCCAGCATGAACTGGACGCCGCCGTCCGCCAGGCTCCGGCACACGGACACCACCGTTTCCGCCTGGGCGTCAATGCGTCTGACATTGCCGGACTGCCCCGTTCTCTCCCAGAACACCAGCACATTGCGGGTGATGGGCAGCGCCGGATCCCGGACGATCAGCCGGTCGAATTTGCCGCTGAGCTTCCAGTGGATCTGCCGGATGCTGTCGCCGGGAACGTATTCCCGGATCTGGAAGGTCTCCGTCAGGTCGGCGCCGGGTCGCTCCTGAGAATAGCTGTCGCTGTCCTCCTGGCTGTCGGGGTTGGGAATCAGATTCACCCGAATGGGGAAGGTGTCCGGCTGCACCGTCATATGGGCTTCTCCGGTACAGCCGCAGGGAACGCCGATCAGGCCGAAGCAGTCATAGAGCTTCACCTGCTCCACGGAAATCCGGATGCGTCCGCAGTATTCGCTTCCCAAGCGCAGGGACGCGCGCCGCTGCCCTTTCGGGAACGCCCAGGTCATGACATGTTGGGTGCAGCTCTCGCCGTTCAGCTGGTTCCGGGCGGTCACCCGGCAGCGGATCCGCAGGGCGGGCAGCAGCGTGGGATTTTCCAGCCAGACCGTGACGCCGCCCTCGTCCCCTTTCCGCGCCACGGCGGGCGCTTCCACCCGAACCCGAAGGCGTTTTCTCAGGCGAAGGTGAACCGGGAGGCTGCCCAGGGGCAGAATCAGCAGCATCGCCCCCAGAGCCAACGCCCCGCCGCTCCCATAATACAGGATAAGCCAGACGCAGATGCCCTCCAGCACCGCCCAGCCCAATTTCATTGCGATCATAAGCAGTACCTGCTTCCGTTTATTGTTTCACCACCGGCATCTTCACGGAATCCAGGATAGCGGCGATAACCGTCTCCGGCCGTTCCTCCATCATTCTTGCCTTGGTGGTCAGCACCAGACGGTGGCAGCACACATCCGGGAATACGGCAGCCACATCCTCCGGGATGACAAAATCCCGGCCGTCTAAGTAAGCGTAGGCCTTCGCCATCCGGCACACTGCCAGCGCGCCCCGGGGGCTGACGCCCAGCTGCACCATGGGATGCTCCCGGCTGGCCTGGGTCAAGCGGGTGACGTATTCATAAACGATATCCTGAATTTCCGCCTTCGCCGCCTCCTGAATCAGCGCTTGCAGCTGCTCCCGGTCGATCACCGGCGCCACCCAGTTCAGGGGGTTTTCCGTGTGCCTGTCCCTTAAAATGCTGATCTGGCTTTCAAAATCGGGGTAGCCCATGCTGATCTTGATCATGAACCGATCCAGCTGGGATGGCGGCAGCAGCTGCGTTCCCGCGGAACCCACAGGGTTTTCGGTGGCCAGCACCACAAAGGGCTGGGGCAAATCATAGGTCTGACCGTCCACCGTCACATGCAGCTCCTCCATGGCTTCCAGCAGCGCGGACTGGGTCTTGCTGGAGGTACGGTTGATCTCGTCGGCCAGGAGCAGATTGGTCATCACCGCGCCGGGCTTATAGACGAAGCTCCCGCTTTCCTTCTCGTAGACCGAGTAGCCGATGATATCCGAGGGGACGGTGTCGGAGGTGAACTGAACACGCTTCGTGTCCAGTCCCAGCACCTTGGCAAAGGTCATGGCGGTGGTGGTCTTGCCCACGCCGGGGACGTCCTCCATCAGCACATGGCCGCCTGCCAGGATCGCCATCAGGATTTTCTCGACAATTTCGTTTTTGCCCACAACCACCGTTTCGATCTGCTGTAGGATTTCAGGAATTTTCTCATTCATTGTGATTCCCCCTATTTTTAATGCATTCTTGGGAAAAGCCAGTGCAAAAAGAGCATCTGTACGCTGTATGTGTCCTCTTCGCTTGTCCGATAGTCCTCCGCGCCGCAGGCATCGCAATAGCGGACTTCCTTCCCGTCTCCCGCGGGCGACCATTCGCCCCAGGTGTGGCCTGTAGCCGGGAGGGGTTCCCTGTAGGTGTCCCCGCAGTCGCAGGTGTGCTGGATGTAGCCGTCCTCCGTGCAGGTTGGCTCAACCCGTTGCGTCTCGTGGTAGGCGTGTTCATGCGGCACATGATTGGGGTCTTCTGCGCCACAATATTGGCAGATGCCGTCCACGTAGTTATGGTATTCGTCGAAGGTTCCGGGCTTCGTCATGTCATAGCCGCAGCTGTCACAGTGGTACACGATTTTCTGGCAGGTGGCTTCCTGAATCGTCAGGGCGCCGCCGCAGATTTCTTCGTGGAGCACATGGCAGATACGGCACTCATACTCGTCCCAGTCCTCACTATATGTGTACTCATGATTTCCGCGGTCAAATTCCTCGCCGCAGGTCGAGCATTTCTGATAGTGCTCCAGCGCCGTGTGGTTCCAGCGATTGTCCAGCGTGTGCCCCTTCGCTTCGGCTTCTTCTTCCTTTTCCATGCCGCAGATGCTGCACTTGACGATTCTGACCCCCGGCTCGGTGCAGGTGGCGGTGTTGGTGCCTTCCACTTCCTTCCAGAAATGCTGCTCCGTCGCGCCGCACTCCGCGCAGACGTGGTTGTCCTCCGTGTCCCCGGCGGCGTATGTCCAGTTGTGGGGGAGCGGGTCGCCGATGGCCGCCTGACAATCCTCGCAGAGCAGAATATGGGTTCCGTCCTCCAAATCCTTGTAGGTCATATGCACATGGGGGCAGTTCTGAACCATGCCGCAGCAGCGGCACACGTAGCGGATGGAGCCATCCGGGTCTTCTGCGGTTTCCCATCGATGGTTAACATCAATTGTGCCGTTGCGCCCTTCGACACAGTATCCCACAACATTGCCGTAATTGTCGCTGCCGCCGCCGATGTCCCACCCGTAGGCCAGAGTGTAGCGCAGCGTCAGCACATCTCCGTCCCTCAGACGCACCGCAGACATGGACTGACCCGGGTAATAGCTGCCGCCTATCGAGTACATCCACCCGGAGCCGCTGGTATAATCGAACTCGCCGAAGGTGCTGCCGGAGCCGGCGCTTTTGTTCAGTCCGTTGCGGTACAGGCAGCGCCACAAAACTGCAAGACCAGTCCCCGCGACGAACCGGGCGTCGATGGCATCCAGCACTTCCTCTTCCGTGCTTCCCGGCCAGACCGCATCTTCCAGTGCATCTGCGTGATAGTCGGTATTCAAACTCCGCAGATAGAAACCAGTGTCCAGCGTCCCGCCATAGTCGCCCCGCCAGTGAAGCGTCCCTTTTGTTGCCGCGCCGAAGGGTTCGCCGGTGTCCATTCCCATGATTGCCTTGGCAACCACGTAGGAAATCGGCTCGTCCGCCAGAACTTCATAATGGATGGGGTCGGTAACGCCAAGTCCCAGCACCGTCATGTCCACGAGTATCGTAGCGTCTCCGATCTTCTGTCCGGGTTCGACACGGAAACCATTCAGCGTCAGCTCCGCTTTCCCCCAGTTGCCGTAAGCGTCCTCGGCGTAAACATAGAGGGCATGTTCCTTTTTGTCCCCCGTCTCCGGATTAGACGGAAACAGGCCGTACTCCCAGGCGTCCCCGGAGGAGGTAGGATCCGTGACCTCAATTCCGTCCAGCGTAACCTGAATAAATTCACTCGTCCCCTTTGCCGGAATGCTGACCGCATTTCCTGCCGCATCTCTTCCGTATGCGGATACCTTCAGATTGGTTATGACTTCGTTGGGAATTTCATCCTGATCCTTGAGGTTCAAAAGGATTTCTATGCTGTTCGTTCCCTTGTGCTTGTAGGGAACGTTGATTTTGAAGGTATACTGATTTCCCGAATCGTCTTTTGCTTCGATCGTGAAATTATTCTGACCGGTTTTTCCGCCATTCAGGTAAAGCTGAACCGCGTCCGATGTCCCAAGGGTCAGGGTTTTATTTTTGTGTCCGGGCTGAGTGCATTTGACGGAAGTGATCTTAGCGCTGTCGGCATCGGAGCCGACAATGGACATTTCGTATGGCAGATTCCCCCCGGTCAGCTGGTCGTCATACACGGTATCCGCCGTTTTCGACTGCTTATTCTGGCAGAAAACCTTTCTTTCGCTGCCGTCATCGAGGATATAGCGCATTTGCAGCGTTACATCATTTCCAAAATGCAGAATGACTTCAAAGTGAGCCGTATGCCCGTTTGCAAGGGCGGAAACCGAAATCCGATAGGTATTGGAGGTTTCCCCCTCCGGCATCTTCACCTCCAGCCGACCCTGTCTATCCCGCCAATTTAGCTTGCCGCTCCCGGAGGCCGCATCGGAGGTATAGCTGGCGCTCATAATTCTCGCGCCGGCGCTCTCGGCGTCCGCGCCGACCAATTTCATCTCGTAGCCTATCCAGCTCCCCGCCAGCTGATTGTTCTTGATTTTATCCGCAACGCTGCCGCCCGGCAGGCAGAGCAGTGTGCCTTTGTGGTTTCCGGTTCCCTGCCATGTAAAGGAAAGCTGTACATCCGGGAGCTTCTGATACGTAATTTTATACCGGAAAAACACGTCCCGCTCCGGGGTTCTGACTGTGAAGGAAACCTCGTAGACCTCCTTGTCCGTTCCCGCCGCCGGTGCCATGGGCAGCGACCCCCTCGGCCAGGTCAGCTCCTTCGCCGTTTGGGTGGATTCGGCGACGGAAACGCCGCCCACGATCTTTGCGTCCTGCGCCTGTGTTCCGGTCAGGTTTACGCGAAACCGGAACAAGTCCTCGTTCAGCTCATAGCTGCTTACGGAAAACGCCTGCGTGTTGCCCGCGGCACAGGCAATGCCCTTTGCGTTCCAGGTCAAGACCAGCGACAGCTCCGAGGGAGAAACTTCCCCGCCGTCGGCGCCCTGATTTCCATTCTCCTGACCGTCGTCTCCGTCGTCCGGGGCAGAATCAGGCCGGTTCTCTTCCGGACGGGGTTCCGTGGGTCCTGACTGCCCGCCGTCGGGAACCGAAACGGTATTCAGCTGCTGCCCGTTTTCCCCCAGCTTCAGAGCCGTGATTTCCCGGACGCTCTCCCCTTGCAGGGGGTCGTCCGGTTGGGCTTCCTTCAGCCCCGTTCCCGGAAGCCACAGTCCCAGCAGAATCGCGGCGATCAGCAAAGCGCACAGTCCGCCCCGCAGATATTTGCTTTGAATAAACGAATTCCAATCCATACTGCCGTTCCCTTTGCCATCGGAATTTGCCCGCATTCAAGCACATCCGTATGAATGCACGCATACCCCACCCGGAAAATCCGGGTGGGGGCGCATGATCTTACAGCCACTTTGCGTAGAGTGTCATACTGTCTTCAACCTTGTCGTTGTCAAAATCCCAGCGCTTGGTGCAGCTCTCGTCTGCAAACCATCCGGCAAAGGCTCTGCCCGGCCGCATCGGCTGCTCGGGGCGCGTCACCAGATTGCCCTTCTTCACCTTCTGATCCTTCACCTTGCTGTCACAGCCGGTCTCGAAGTGAACCGTCTTTCTGCCCAGCAGCAGAAGCAGCAGGAGCAGAAGCAGCAGACCGGGCAAGCCCAGACCCAGCAGCCACCACAGGCCGCTGCCGGTACCGTCGCCGTCCGTCTCAGGCGCGTCGCCCTTCTCCCATTTTGCGTACAGGGTCATATTGCCCTGTACGGTATCGGCGTCAAAATCCCAGGGATTTTGCAGGTCAATGTCCGAATACCAGCCCACCAGGTGGTAGCCCTCCCGGGTGGGATTGTCCGGCCGCTCCACGGTCTCGCCGTACCGGACGGTCTGACCGGGAACCGCCGTGCCGCCGTTCGGCTCGAAGGTGACCGTGCAGTCGGTGGAAATGATGACGGTCACGTCCTGACAGGAGGCCTTATATTCCCCGGTTCCGTCTTTGGTAGAGACCAGATAGTCCTGATTCGTGATCTTGGACACGCCGGACGTGGCGATCACCTTCAGCTTGAAGGAGCCAACCAGGCGCTTGGCTTCCCACGTTTCGCCGCCGGACAGGGACACGAAGTTCATGTAAAATTCCCGGTAATTGTCCCGCAGGCCGATATCCGTGGTGGAAATTCCGTTGCTCAGCAGGGCGCTGCCCTCCACCAGCTGGAAGAAATTGCTGTCGTAGCGGATTTCGTTCTGCATACCGTACATGGTGTAGGCGTCCGCGCTGTCGGTTCTGTTCAGGTTAAAATCCACCTGAATGATATCCCCGGGCTGAACCTCCTTCTTGTCACTGCCGTCCACGGACAGCTGGAAGAAAAAGTCCCGGGAGTTGTCCGCCGCCAGAGCCGCGGGAACACAAGTCAGGAAAAGCATCACGGTGAGTAAACAAGCCAGCACTCTTTTCATCATATTCTGCTCCTTTTCTGTAGGGTTGGTCGTCACCGACCGTTCATTACAATTGCGTAAATCGCCATCACATCGGCCACGTTGATTCTGCCGTCCTGATTGACATCCACCCGGCTATAATCGTCTGCCGAGAAAGACTTTCCGTTCATGATCGCGCTGAACAGTCCCATGACGTCAGCCACGTTTACCTTTCCGTTTCGGTCGTAATCGCCCACCAGCGCCGTCGATACGGTTCCGCTCACGGTCGTAACGGGGATGGCGTCAAACACGGACAGCAGCCGTTTGTTGCTGCGCATATACTGCACTACCGGCTGTACCGCCGCAGTGCCGGAAAAGTCCTCACTGACCTGGAACGTGGCCGTAAACAAGATTCCGTCCTCCGTCACGGCCTCTTCCAAAGCCGCCGTCACATAGCCATAGGTTTTCTCATCCGCGCCTGCCCACTGGGTATTCCCGGCGGCCACAGCGCCGCAGAGGTAGGGTGTTTCTCCCGCCTCCGTCTGGATGCTCAGCAGCTCCAGCTGCTCCCGGTCGTAATCCAGGGCAATGCCGAAATTGGTAAAGCCCCGGTTCCCGGTGATCCTGACGGGTACGGTCACGGTCTTCCCCGCCGTCACGGAATCGGCGGACACGGTGCATTCCGCGATCTCCGCCGCCATCGCCGTCACAGCCAGCACGAATATCAGCGCGACAGCCAAAACAATGCTGATGATCTTCTTCATATGTCACGCTCCTTACTTTTCCCGGAGAATGCGGTTAACAATCCACACCGAATCCTTGATGTCCACCTTCCGGTCACCATTGACGTCGCCGTTCAGGAATTTGTGCATCATCAGGCTTACCAGCGTGTATCTCGCGTTGTACACGTCGTGGGCAAGATGCACGTCGTCCACATCAATACGCCCGCTGAGATCCACGTTGCCGGAGTAATCGACGGTGGCAGCGGCCTTTCCCTCTCCGATGGTGATACTGTTCCGGGCAGTCTCCACGATCTCTTTTTCGTCGGCGGAGGAGATCACCAGCCAGGCATAGGCGTTGTAGGCCTTTGACCAGTACATGTTCTGTCCGTCGTACATGGGGACATGCCCGTCCTCCACATTGCCGGTGTAAATCACAAGGTACATGCTCTGATTGTCCAGCGTGACGTATGTGCTGACCTCCACCGGAGCGCCCTTTGTGACGGTGACGGTGATATCTCCCGTGACCGCGCTGCCGGGAATGCGGTAAATGTCCTTTTTGCTGTCGTAAGTGCATTTGACGGTAACGCCGTTGACACTGGCGGATACGTCATAAGGGGTACCGTCCTTGCGGCTTACGCGGAATGTGTACTCCGCGCCCCGGCGGGTGCTTGTCTTTCCCGATGCGTCTCCCGCGCCGGAGCCGATGAAGCTCACCGACACATATTTGGCAGAGCTTCCGCCGCTACTGCCGCCGCTTCCGGAGTTGATCTTGTTTTTCAGGGCGGTGATGACGATATCGCCCGTAATGTCCGCGCCCGGGATTACATAGCCGCCATTCTCCGCCTTGTAGCCGGTGTAGCTTTTCCCGCCGATGGTCATGCGCAGAACGTAGCTGTATCCGGCCTTCCTCCCCAGCTTGAAATGGTAGGGCGTGTTGTAGGTCGCGGAATTTTCGCCGGACAGGTCTTCCCCCTTGAATGTTACCTTATAGCTCTTGGGGGTTCTGTTTGCCTTGACCGTGATATTTCCGGTGATTTTGTCGCCGGGGATGGTGTAGGTGCCGTCGCCGTTGTCCTTCACCGTGACGTCCTTGCCGCCTACTTTCGCCGAGGGCTTGTAGTCATAGTGAAGCGGGTCTGTCGCCCGGAAGGTGTAATCCTCTCCTGCCGCCGCGCTCAGGCTGTCGGCGGTCAGACCATCCTCCAGCGTCACGGTGTACCCCGGCTGGATGGTAAACTTAGTGGTTCTTCTGTTGATCTTGGCCGCAGGCGCGTCCTTGGTCGGGGCGTTCGCGCCGGCGTCGATTTTCGCCGAGGAAATCCTGACCTCCGCCGTCCCCGCCGCTTTTGTCCGGAAAGTCAGCGTTACCGCCGCCGTGGAAGCGGACTTATCCGCGCCGTAGCCGATGACACGGATGCTTCCGCTCTTTTCGGTTACCGAAGCCCCTTTATCCGCCGCCTGACCGGACACATAGGTCAGCCGCGCGGTGTCATAGGTCAGTGCCAGATCGTAGGCATTGTACTTTCCCCCGGAGACGGACACGCTCATGCTGACGGTCTTCCCAACATCCGTAGTCTGATCCGGCGAAGCGGCGACCGAATAGCGCGTTTCCGCGGCATAAACTCCCATGGGCAGGGCGGACAAAAGCATTACAAAAGCAATCAGACCAGATAAAACTCTCTTTTTCATAAAATCACATCCTACGGCAAAGGTGTCGGAAATTCACAGCTGTCCCCACTTTCCATAGGGACACCTGTGACCCTCCGAATTCTGCGGTCTGGCCTCCCCCGCCGTGAAGCGGGGGAGGCGTTTGGTTTGGGGAATTACTTGATGAGGTTCACGATAGCGGTAGCGTCGGAAACATTGACCGTCTTGTCGCCGCTCACATCGGCATTCAGGAACTTCAGCATGGAGACAACATCGAAGCTGCTGTACTTGGTGTTGTACATATCGTAGGTCAGCTGAGCGTCGTTGACGTCGATCACCTTGGTGCCGTTCACGTCGCCGCTGTAGTCCACGGTTCCGGCGGCGGTGCCTTCCGCGACCTTGACCTTTGCGGCGGCTTCCGCCTTCACAGCCTCCAGATTATCCGCAGAGATAACCAGATAAGCGTATGCGTTGTACTTCTCGGAGAAGAACATGCTCATGCCGTCGTACTTGGCAACCTGACCCTCGGGGAGAGTGCCGGAAGCGGTCACCAGGTACATGACCTTGCCGTTCAGAGTGATGTACTCGGTAACGTCCACGGTGACGGCTGCGGTCTTGGTCACTTCGATGGTGATGTTGCCGGTGATGGTGGAGCCGGGGATGGTGTAGCTGCCATTCTCCTTCTTGACCAGCTTATCGGTCACATCCACGCCGCCGACCTTGACGGTAGGCTCGGAGTAATCGTAGCCGTCTTCCTTTTCGACGGTGAAATCGTAATCCTGACCCTTGGTAGCGGTATCGTTGCCCTTCACGTAATCGGGCTTGGTGACGGAAACCACGGAGGAGGGCTTCACGGTCTTGGTGACGCTGATCACAATGTCGCCCTTGATGTCGGTGCCGGGGATGGTGTACTTGCCATTCTCAGGAGTACCCAACGTGTAGGCCTTGCCGCCCACGGTCACGGTGGTGTTATAGGTATAGTTGCCGTCCTCGGTCACGGTGAAGGTGTAGTCGGTGTTGTAAGTGGCCTTATCGGCAGCGGTCACATCGCCTGCGCCGGTGCCTTCCACGGTGACATTGTAGCTCTTGGGCGTCATGGCGGCATTGATCACCAGATTGCCGGTGACATTGGGGATGGTGTAGGTGCCATCGCCGTTGTCGTTGGCAGTGGTGGTCTCGCCGCCCATGGTGGCGGAGATGACGTAGTCGTAGTTGTCCGCGTCGGTAGCGGTGAAGGTGTAGTTCGCGCCGGGAGCCACGGTGGATGCACCGGTCAGACCCTCGCCCAGAGTGACGGTGTAGCCGGTCACCTTGATCACGGTGGTGTCGTCCAAAACGGTAGCCGCAGGGGCGTCGTTGCCGACGGCCTGAGAGCCGATATCCACCTTGGCGGCGGTGAGCTTCACCTCCGCATCACCCACGCCCTTTGCCTGGAAGGTCAGGGTAGCGGCGGGGGTGTCCAGATTCTTGTCATCGCCGAAGCCGATCACACGGATGGTGCCTGCGTCCTCCGTCACGACTGCGTGAGTGTCGGCGGCGGTGCAGGAGACGTAGGTCAGCTTGTCGGTGTCGTAGGTCATGGTCAGATCATAGGCGTTGTAGGCAGTGACAGCGCTGTCGCTGTTGGAAACGGCGACCTTGACCTCGGCATTTTCGCCCACGGCGACGGTCTTGTCCTCGGAGGCGGAGACTGCGTAGCCGGTGAATGCGGGGGCTTCCGCGGCGGTCACGTCCGCAACGCCGGGGGCGGTGTCGACGTTCATGATCGTGTAGTCCGTGTAGGTCTCCATGTCCATGCCGCCGATTATGCATTCCGTCAGCTGGAAGCGATAGCTGCCGGCCTTCAAAACCCTGAACTTCACTTCGGCGAACTGCCCTTTGGCCATCACGGTCTTGCTGGTCATGTCCAGGGTGCCAAAGCGAATTTTACTCTGCTCAACGTTATTTTTACTGTTAAACTGCGTGTTAATGCTCACGACCTCGAACATTTCCTTGTCGTAGCACAAATCCATCTGGAATGTAAAGATTCCGGTAATGTCGTCGCTTGCGTTCAGATAAACGCTGAACTCGTCGCCGACGGTCAGGTCGGTCTTGCTGGCCGTTACGCCCAGGGTCGCCGTGGTTTCCTCAGCGAAGGCGGTGACCGTCAGGCTGAGAATCAGGAGAACCGCGAGGAGCAGGCTCATGGATTTCTTAAAAATTTTCATAACATCCTCCTGTCAGAAGTTGTCCTTTTTGCTTTGGAGTAAGTGCTGTTAGAAAGGGGTGTTTGCCGGTCAAAATGGGATATTCCAACCGGCAAACACGCTACGCATCAGCCATTGTTCATAACAAGCGCATACAGAGCAGATACGTCAAGCACATTGATCTTTCCGTCGCCGTTGATGTCGGCTACAGCGGCGTCCAGCTCCTCGCCGGAGAAAATCGCGCTGTACAGTGCGCTCACGTCGAGTGCATTGACCTTACCGTCGCCGTCGATGTCGCCCTTTACGACGGGCTTCTCATGGATGGTCACACGCACGCCGCCGGGGGTGGAGCAGATGGCGCCGGGGTTTTCCTTACCGGGCTGGCCGGCCAGAGCAAAGATATACTCGCCGGGAGCCAGGGTGCTGGTATCCACGACCAGGCTGCCGTCGGCTTCCGCATCTCCCACATACTGCCATGTGGTCACATCGCCGGAACCGATATCGTTGACAGGCGTGCAGTAAACACTGGGGCTGTAGTCGATGAGAGTGTGGGCAGTGTTGTAAGTACCATACATGTCAGCGCCCGCATGGTACAGCTCCAGCTTGATCTTGTCGCCCTGAACGGGATCCATCTTGTCGGCTACGATGTAATTAAAGATGCTGGTGGTATCATTGAAGAAGCTCCAGTCGGAGAAGTGGCCGAGGGTGACGATGTCGCCGTCACGGAGCAGAATCTGATCGGAGGTGCTGCCCCAGCCGGGACCGGCCAGAGGATACTCATAGTTCAGATAGTAGTTCAGGTTCAGATCGTAGTTCCAGATTTCCTGCAGGAAGGTGGAGCCGGTGGAACCGGTGACGTTGAAGATGCTGCTGCCAAGACCGTTGTCCTTCAGGTAGCCCTTGCCCGCATCCGCAGGATCAATGCCCAGATAGTAAACCTCGGTGGCATAGATGAACAGATGGAACATGGTGACCTTGCCGTAAGCGAATTCCTTGGTGCCGGGGTCCAGAGCGCTGCCGGGGCCGCCGGTGGGATCGCCGCTGGCGGGGCCGTAATTCTCGGAGGCGAAGTAGAAGTCCTCAAGGCCATACAGCTCCAGGTCGAAGTAAGGAACGGTGACCTCCTTCAGTGCCATGGTTTCGCCGGATTCGTTGCAGGACTCGAACGTATCATCATGAGAGAAGGAGAAGTAGACCGTGACAGGCTTCAGAACCTTCTCCTTCACACCCTTGACGGTGATGACCAGATCGGTAGAAACATTCTTGACGGTGTAGACGCCCTTCTCGCCGGTGACGGTCTCGCCGTTGACCTGCACGGCAAAGTCCTCCCCCGCCTCGTAGCGGTAGTCAAGCTCCAGCTTAAAGGTGTAATCCTTGCCGCCCTTGGCGGTCTTCTCACCGGTGATGGTGTAGCCCTCGCCCGTGGGGATGGTGACGGTGTAGTCGGCAATCTCAGCGGTCACGGTCTTCAGGCCGTAGTTCTCGTTGTCAAAGCCGTAGGTGTAGGACACGGTGTAGCCGCCGGTCTGCTCGTTCTTGGTGACGGAGACATACTTGGAAACGTCCCGCTCCTCGCCGTTTCTCAGCTTGGTAACGGCCTTCAGGCCGTCAACCGTCAGAGTGCCGTCCTCATTCTCGGTGATGGTGGGATACTGGGTGATCTCCAGAGATTCGATCTTGGAGGTGATCGCCATCATATAGCAGGAGTCATTCTTATAATAGAGGGTGCCGTACTGGTCGGCGATGGTGGAGCAGATGCAGTACTGCGCCAGGGGGGCGGCAGGGGTGAAGACCTCGCTGTAGCCGGAATTGGTGGTGGTCAGAGGCGCGGTCTGTCCCGGTCTGTCCTTCAGAACGGAGATACCACCGGGGGTATAGTTGTAAGGCAGATAGATGTAGACATAGCCGTCCTCGCCCGCGTAGGCCGTGGTGACCATGGCAGAGGTCTGGGGATAGCCGATGATGCCATAGGCATATGCCTTGGTCATGGAGCCGTCGCCGTTCAGGTCATAGACTGCAATGGCGTGGCCGCTGTTGGCGCCGAACTGGCTGGTTCCGGAAACGCCGATGTAAATTCTTCCGTTATACACGGAGGGCGTGCAGGTGGACATGGCATAGGTGTTGCCGTTGGCGTCAGAGATAACGGCTTCCTTGTAGTCCAGAATCTTACCGGTGTCCCAGTCGATCTTGGCGTTGCCCAGAATGCCGCCCTTGGTGGTAAAGAACACCCGGTCGGACTGGGGATCATGGGAAACGTTGGAGCGAATGTCGCCGCGGATACCCTCGTGGGTGTCGAGCTTCTCTCCGGTGAAGCGGTCGAAGACCAGCAGTGCGGCGCCGTTGGTGTCGTAACCGCCTGCGCCGTCATCGGTGCCGACGATGGCAAGCTTGTCGGTGACGTAGGCGCCCGCCCAGTAGAAGCCGCCCGCTCTGGTGTAAGTCCAGCTGGCGTACTTGACCTCGGTAGCGGAGGCGTGATCTTCGTCAATGGTATTGATGCAGGCGAAGTTGGCGTTTCTGGCCTCGCTGTTCCAGAAGCCCGCGTAGATGTAGCCGTCCTTGTAGGTGATGGGGCAGTTGGGCTGTCCGCCCAGCTCGTCGGTGTAGACCCACAGCGATTCCAGTGTCTTGGCGTTGAACGCCTGAATACGGCCGTCGGACAGGCCGACGAAGACCATGCCGTCGCCGTAGGTCATGGGTACGATGGAGAAGTTGGAGGAGCCGACCATGGTGCCTTCGGTCACCGTCTCGCCGGTCATGCTGTTGAGACGGCGGATGGTGCTTCCGGAGTAGGTGTAGATGTCGCCATCGACCATGATGGGGGAACCGGGGGCAGCCGCCCAGCCGGTGCCGTGCTTCACAGCCCACAGAAGCTCCGTGTCCTCAGGAGCGTAGGGGGTCTTGGCGTTGGTGATGCCCAGGTTATCGTTGCCGTTGCGGAAGTTGCCCCACTCGGCAGTGATGCTCCTGTCGAGGTTCGGGTTCTCCGTGGCCTCAGCCAGAGTAATGTCGATGGTGCTGCTCTCGCTGAACTTGAAGCTGCTCTTCTGGCTGACATAGCCGTCCTTCTGTACAAGGTAAGTGTACTCGGCGCCGGACATGACGGTGTACTTGCCATCCGTGGGAGCAACTCTGTCCTTGTTGGAATCCCAGACAGTTACCTTGGCGTCGGCGGGGTCAACGGTGAAGCCGACCTCGACGGAGCCCACTCTGGTAACGGTAATGGTGTAGGTATTGGTGTAGCCGCCAGGGTTGGTGACGACCACTTCGATCTCATTCTCGCCGACGGTCAGCGGAACGGTGGTATCGCTGCTGCCGTTGACGGTGACGGTGTAGCTTTCGTCACGGGGCGTCGCCGCAACGGTAACGCTCTCGGCGGTGGTAGTCGCGGTGTAAGCCGTCTTGGTGGCGGAGAAGCTCTCCGCGAACCGGACGCCGTCCAGAGACAGCGCGGTCAGGCTCGGCGCAACGCGGACAGAGGTAAGCTTGTAGGTGTCGGTGAAGTCGCCGTCCACGACCTCGACGGTCATAGTGTTGACCTTCGTGCCGGTGGGTGCAAAGCCTGCCAGATTCTGGCCGCCAGCTTTGCCGGAGGTCAGAATCTGTGTCTTCTCGGTATCGACGTTGAGGTTTACCCACTTTGCCGTGATGGTCGTGCTGCCGCTTCTGTCGTCAGCCCGGGTCGCCCAAGCGTAGAACATATTGGAGTTGTCCGGCACGAGCACAGTGTATTCCTTGACCGCCGGATCGAAGGCTGGGACTAACTGGAACATCTTTGCCTTGGACTCGGTGCTTGTGTCGCCGAATTTCAGAACGGAAAGGCCGGCCGTCTCCTGAACGACTTCGGTCACGCCCTCAACAGTGATGGCCAGGTCGGAGGAAACATTCTCAACGGTGTAGCTGCCGTCGGTGCCGGCAACCTCATTGCCGTTGACTTTGACGACCATGTTAGTGGCGTCATAGCCTTCGTTGGCAGCTACGGTGAAGCTGTAGTTACTGCCGACAGCCACGAGCTTCTCGCCGGTGACGGTGTAGGCGGCGTCCTCCGTCCAGCTGACGTTGCAGCCCACGGTTCTGGTCACTGCAATGGGATTGCTCAGGTAATTTACGTCGTTTACCTTAAAAGACTCCAGGGTAACCGTCGCATCACCAAGTGCCTTGGTTTTGAACTGAACGTCAAAGGAATAGTCCCCGGCGTTAAGTGTGCCGCTGTTGCCGCCGACGCGCAGAATCCCCTGCTCGGCATCCACTTCCACCCCGATTCCTGGATCCTGAATCCAAAAGAACTCCGTCGTCTCGGGGTTAAACCGGAAGGTTCCCCAGAACGATTCGACATCAGCCGTGCCGCTGGCGCTGAAGGTGTAGGCATGACCGAAGGAATCGCCTACGGCCAGGTTGTCCTTTTCACCCGCATTTTTCGCAAGGCTGGCGGTGTAGACGATATTCTCCTCTGCCTGCTCTGCGACAGGTGCCCCGTCGTCCGCAAGCAGCGCAGCCGGTTCGACCGTCGTTTTCGCCCCTTCGGTCTTAACGGCCTCAGCCGATGCGGTGACTTCCGTACTGCTGCTCTCCGCAGCAAACGTGTTTACCGGCACAAGGCTGAACGTCATCACAAACGCCAGCAGGAATGCCAGTAGTCTTCTCTTCATAAATAAACCTCCTCATTATATGGTATTGCAACGCCCGCAGGCGTAAAGCGGAATTCATTCCGGCCAGCTCCGGCACGTCGGGTTTACCGCTGCCAGGGCTTTCTGCTTATGCTGCGCGCCTTTCCTGGGAAACTCTGAATAAATCGTCTGCGGCTGGACAGCGGATCTTTTTCTCTATCCGTGCGGTTTCAAAAGCGGGAAATACATACAGTATTTCTCCACTTTTGAACCCTTCGGCTAGAGAAAAATCTCTCGCTGCCAGTCCTTGCCGATTTAATCAGAGCTTCCCTCGCGCACAGTTTGTAGGTCTTCTGACTAACACGTTCGGACGAAATCGCCCCACGCCGCTTCCCGCCTTCTCAGGTTTCCCCAATGACCCGCTTTCGCGGAAAGGAAGTCGGCTCCGTGCTTACAGCACGGCGGGTCTGCCCGCCGTGTTCCGGTTTTGCACCGGATTCCCTTGTTCAGCCGAACAAGAATACGTGTCTCCCGTTTCCGGTCGGTCGCGCATTTGCCACAAAATAAGCCGGATTTCTATCTGCACCGCCGGAAACCCGGCGGATGGTCTATCTTTCTTAATACCGCCGCCTCTGCTCCGGCGGCGGTATTAAGGGAGGATAAGCTGTTCCTTGGGCAATCAAAACAGCTCACTATATTACTACAGATTCGCGCAAGGGGGTTACGCGAATCAGGTAATACCGGATGGACGGTTTTTCCTTCTTTTTTCTTCCTGTGCCTTCATGCGCTCCTTCGCCCGCTCCCGTTTCCGGGCTTTCTTCTGGCGGTAAAGATCTCTCTGGTGCCGGGTCTCCTCCCGGACACGCCGGAATTTATCCGGTTGGTCGGGATGCTCAGGCAAGGGCAGCCCCGCCTTTGCCACGGACAGCTCCCAGCTTCCGAAGCGCGCCTGCACGGTCATGCCGCCCGGAATTTCCCGCGGCCAGGGCGTGTGTCCCAGCTCCCGGGCGCACCTGCGGAGATAATCGGCAAGCTGCTGCTCCGTGTCCCCGGCGTGTTCCCCGGCGAAGCGGTTCTCCGTTTCTTCCAGAGCGCTTACGGTCATTCTGCGGATGGTCGCGTCGTAAATCGCATTTCTGCTTGGCGTCGGCATGATACACCTTTTCTACACTTCATAATAAATGGAAACGGCCGCGGCAGTCCAAAGCAATAGACCGCCGCAGCCGTTTTTCTGCGCCGCAAGCCGCCGCTTCCGCCCAATCTCCGGGGCAAAGCGGCCGCGATATGGAAGCTCTGATTAAATCGGCAAGAGCTGTGAGCGAGAGATTTTTCACCAGACGAAGGTTCCAAAAGCGGAGGAATACTGTATGTACCCGCAAGGGGTATGCCGCATCCGTAAGCCAGCTTGCGCTGGCAACGGCTGCGCAATATTTCCCGCTTTTGGAACTGCACGGATGGGGAAAAAGATCCGCTCTCAGCCGAAGACGATTTATTCAGAGATTCCAAAGGTTTCCGTAGGTCTCCTGACTTGTGTCTCGAGCGACTGACCTGTCTGCCTTCTCGGAATGCTCCAATGACTGGCTTTCACCAACGGCAGGCCGTCTCGACACTTACAGTGCCGGCAGCGTGGGGACTTGCACCCCGTTCTCTTGTTCAGCCGGACAGTCTGAACGCCCCGTCCGGCCACGGAAACATGAATTAGGTTGTAATTCTAGAGAAACCACGCAAAAATGGTCACCGCGTGTTCCACCAACGGGCAAAACATCGCCATGACCATTCCAAAGCAACATTCTGACGAAACAGTAGGTCTCCCGACTCGCGCCTCAAGCAAAATCTGCCCTGCCTTCTCAGGTTGCCCCAATGACTGGCTTTCGCCAACGGACAGATTTCTAAACGCACACGGTATTGGTCAATGCGGGGCTTCCAGAAACCTCTGATTACCCCATTCCCTTGTTAAGCCCTGCGCCTGACGAAGCCGCCGTTGCGAACGCAGTGCCTCTGCTCGTGTTTCTCCATTCGGTATTATAAGACCGATTTAAGAAATTGTCAATACAATTTTTATAATCCCCCACAACATCTTGTGTCGAAAAAGCCGTCAGAATCCACATATTGTTGCATATTTGTAATCATTTCCCCTCAGAAGCCGCCACCCGGAACCACGCGCCGCTGGTTTCGATCCACCCGTCCTTCCGCAGCTTCCCGATCTCCGCCGACATGGCGCTGCGCTCCACCCCCAGATAATCCGCCAGCGCCTGACGGTCGTAGGGAATTGTAAACTCCGCGCTGCCATGGCGCTTCGCCTGATCCAGGAGGAATTCCATCAGCTTCTCCCGTGTCGTTTTCCGGGACATGCAGCGGATTTTCTCCGTCAGCGCCAGATTTTTCCGGGCGATTCCCTGCAAAAGATTGAATACCAGCCGGCTGTGGAACAGGCAGTCGTGGCCGCAGCCGGTCATCACCCGCCGGCAATCCAGAAGCAGCACGGTGCTGCTCTGCAAGGCGAAGGCGCTCACCGGCAGGGCATCCACTCCCGCGCAGACGAAGGCCTCCGCAAACAGCTCGCCGGGAGAAACCACCGTCAGCACGCTTCTTCTTCCGTAGTAGTCGTCCCGGACGATCTGCACTCCGCCGGACAGCACCACCCCCACAAACCGGGCAGGCTCCCCCTCCAGAAACACCGGGTCGCCCTTTGGAATTTCGGCCACCCTTTTGTCCAGGCAGCCCAGTATTTCCGGCATTTCCTCCCGGGAAATGCCCGCAAACAGCGGACACCGGGACAAAATTTCATAATAAGCTTCCATAACCGCTCCTTTGTTGGAATTCCAACATACGTTTTTGCAATAGTATAGTAGACTCTGATTATAAAGTCAAGGGAAGCTCTGAACAAATCGGCAAGAACTGGCAGCGAGAGATTTTTTCCTAGACGAAGGCTTCGCAAGCGGAGGAATACTTTGTGTATTTCCCGCTTGTGAAACCGCACGGCTAGGGAAAAAGATCCGCTGTCCAGCCGAAGACGATTTGTTCAGAGTTTCCCCCAAAAAACAGGAGGAATTTGTTATGATTCGCAGAATTATTGAAATTAACCGGGAAAAATGCAACGGCTGCGGCGCCTGCGCGGCGGCGTGCCACGAGGGTGCCATCGCCATGGTGAACGGCAAGGCGCAGCTGATGCGGGACGACTATTGCGACGGGCTGGGGGACTGTCTCCCCGCCTGCCCCACCGGCGCGATCACCTTTGTGGAGCGGGAAGCGGCCGCCTACGACGAAGCCGCCGTTCTGGCCGCGAAGGCGAAGAAGGGAGAAAAGCTGCCCTGCGGCTGCCCCGGCACTGCGGTGCGAGCCATTCACCGGGAGGCGTCCCCCTGCGACGTCAGAACGCCCCAGCAGTCCCAGCTGCGCCAGTGGCCGGTGCAGATCAAGCTCGCGCCCGTGAACGCCCCCTGGTTTGACGGTGCAAAGCTTCTGGTCGCCGCCGACTGCACCGCCTACGCCTATGCCAATTTCCATCAGGATTTCATCAAAGGCCGCATCACGCTGGTAGGCTGCCCCAAGCTGGACGCCGTGGACTATTCCGAGAAGCTCACGGAGATTCTGAAGCACAACGACATCCGCAGCATCACGGTTGTCCGGATGGAGGTTCCCTGCTGCGGCGGCATTGAACAGGCGGTGAAAAACGCGCTGCTGAACAGCGGAAAGCTGATCCCCTGGGACGTGGTAATTGTCTCTACAGACGGCCGGATTCTGGACAGGGTCTAAGCTTCTCCGTGCGACGTTTTTGCCCCTGGCAAAATGCCGCAATCTCAAATCAGCACTTTTCTGCCTGTATTCAGGTTCTCCATTCCGTTGTCAGAAGACAGTTTATACTAAAATCTAGTAAAACACTTTACCCGTCTTACCAGATATGCTATACTGTATCTGGGTGATGAATAATGGCATCGAACTATAAATTCAGCAATGAGGAAATG
>URBH01000011.1 GCA_900546075.1 uncultured Eubacteriales bacterium
AGAAGGCCGACCTGAAGACGGTCGCGTTTTGATTTCAGTTCCATAGAGCAGATCCTTTCAAGCAGCCCTGCGGCTGCCTCCGATTTGCCATATTTTCAAAGCAGGCCGGAGCCTGCTTTGAAAATAGTTGCATTTGGTTCGTCTATCTGATATACTGTGTTTATTCGGCAAGCAATCCGTCGATCGTCACAGCCAGCTGATCCAGCGTCTTCTGCACGTCCGCGCCGTTGACGATCATGTCGGTCATGGCGACGGTCAGCGCATTGTCGATCTCCGACCAGGAGGCAACGGTCGGGCGGGCCTTGGCCGTCGTGATCGCCTCAAGGAACGGGGCAAAGGACGCATCCTTTACGGTCTGGCTTTCCAGCGCCGCCGTGCTGACGGGAATCTGGCCGCACTTGGCCATCTCTTCCTGGGCGTATTCGCTGGTCATGAACTTCATGAATTTCCATGCGCCGTCCTTGTTGGCAGTATTGAACATGGCAATGTCCTCGCCGCCCAGCACGGAGATCGAACCGCCGGAACCGGCAGGCACCTCGCTGGTGCCGTAGTTGAAGTCGGGATATGCGCCGGCCAGCTCCGCGGTCTTCCACGGGCCTTCCAGCAGCATCATATACCGGCCGGTGCCGAAGCCGTCGGTCATGGGGATATCGCCGCTGTTAAAGCCGGTGAATTCGCCGTTTGCGTAGAGGTCAACCAGCTTCTGCACGGCCGCGACCGTCTCCGGGCTGTTGACATAGCCTGTAGCCGTGGTGCAGGCGTCATCCGTGATGCTGCCGCCGTTGCTCCAGATGTAGGGCAGGACGTTCCAGCCGGCGAGGGCAGGCTCGTTCAGACCCCAGACCTGCTGGCCGTTTTCGTTCGTGCCGGACAGGGCATGGATCGCGGCGAACATCTCATCCATCGTTTTGGGCACTTCGATCCCAGCAGCTGCCAGCGCGTCGGCGTTGTAGAACAGGATTTTCGTATTCGTGTTGAGCGCCAGTGCATAATAGCTGCCCTTGACCATGGCAGTGCTCATGGCGCTGGGAAGAAGCTGCCCCGCAACATCGTTAAAATCGCTCATCTGCTGATCCAGAGGAACAAGAATGTTCATTTTCTGGAACTCCGGAACCCACGCGATATCCAGACGCGCAACATCGGGCAGGGTGTTCGAGCTTGCGCTGACAAGGATCTTGTCGTGGAGGTCAGCCCACTCGTGGGAGACGGCGTTGACCTTATAGCCGGGGTTCTCTTCCTCGAATTTGGGGATCAGCACATTCATCAGAGTCTCATTCTCTGCGGACTGCGCGCTGTAGTGATGCCAGAAGTTGATCGTAACGGGTTCTTCGGGCGTGGCTGTGGACGTTTCTGCTGCCTTGTCATCGGCGGGAACGGCTGCGTCGCTTGCGGGCTGCTGGGTTTGGGCAGTGTCTGGCGCTTTTTCGGCGCATGCAGTGAATGCCGCTAACATCACTGCTGCGATCAGGAAGAGCGCCAGCATTTTTTTGATACTTGTCTGTTTCATGATTGCACCTTCTCCTTTAATTGATTGTTGATGGATCGGATTATCTTAACGGACTTTGCAGGAAGCTCTGTTTCAAAGCGTCCCGGGTCGTCCGTCAGGATCGTGGGATGGAAGGGTTTTTCCTCCGTCATGCCGCCCGTCTGGCAGCAAAGCGTCCACTGGGCAAATTCCCGCGCCCACTCCGGGATCGGGAGCCGCCCGCGCCAGGGTGCCGCACCGGCGTTCAGGATAACGAGCGTCTGCTCGCCGGGCACCGCGCGGGAAAAGGCGTATACATTTGCCCCATCGTCCGCCAGCACGGTGCGGTAGTCGCCGTCCGTCAGGGAATCGGATGCGAGCCGCAGGAAAATGAGCTGCCGGTACCAGTTCAGCAGCTGCCGGTCCTGCTTTTCCCCGTCCCACTGCATCGCCATGCGGCAGCCGGGGTCGTTCGGGCCGCTCAGGCCGATCTCGTCGCCGTAGAAGATCGCCGGGGAGCCGGGGAACGTCATCTGCATCGCCACGGCCAGCCGGAGCCTCGCCTTGTCGCCGCCCGCTTCATAGAGGAAGCGCGCCGTGTCATGGCTGTCCAGTAGGTTGTACATCCGGAGGTTTGTTTCGCCGGGGTACAGCGCCAGCGCCCTGTTGAGGCGGCAGCCGAATTCCGATGCAGGAAGCGCGTCCTTCGCCAGCCACGCCACAGCCGCGTCCCGGAAGAGGTAATTCATCGCGCTGTCCAGCCGGTTCCCATTCACGAGCCGCCCCGCGTCGCCCCATGTCTCGCCCAGCAGGATGCAGTCGGGTTTCCATCCGCGCATCTCCGCGGCGAAGGTCTCCAGGAATGCGGTCGGCAGTTCGTCCGCCACATCCAGCCGCCAGCCGTCGATATGGAATTCCTGCAACCAGTACCGGCCGACGGAGAGAAAGTAGTCCCGAGCGTCCGGATCCGCCAGGTTCAGCTTCGGCATCCACTTGTAATGCCCGACGCAGTCGTAATTCTGCCGCTCGGCATCCACGGGATAGCTGTGGATAAAGAACCAGCTGCGGTACGGTGACGCTTCGCCGTTTCTGACGACGTCCTGAAATTTGTCCCACCAATAGCCGCAGTGGTTGAACACGCCGTCGAGGATGATGCGCATTCCCCGGGCATGCACGCCGTCCACCAGCCGCCGCAGGTCGTCCTTCGTGCCGAAGGACGGGTCAATCTCGAAATAATCGGCCGTGTCGTATTTGTGATTCGACGGCGAACGGAATATCGGCGTCAGATACAGGCACGTCACGCCGAGAGACTGGATATAATCAAGCCCCTCCGTGATTCCCGCAAGGTCGCCGCCTATGAAATTCTCCCGCGTCGGCGGGGCACCCCAGGCGTCCGCATCTGCCGGGGTGCGGGAGGGGTCTCCGTTTTTGAACCGCTCCGGGAATATCTGATAGTACACCTGCCGGCCCCGCCACCCGGGTGCGGAAAAGCCGTCCGTCGGGTTCGGCCAGAGGAATTCAAAGAAATTCCCGTTCATGGCAGGCTCCGTCTCCTGTAAGCCGTTCGCGCCGAGCCACAGCTCGTCCGTTCCGGCTCTCAGGTGGAAACAGTACCGGGTGTATGCCGCGATCTGGCCGGTGCAGACCGTCGTGCGGTAGTAATCGTGCAGCGCGTCCTGCAGCGACACGTGCAGACGCTGCCGCCGGATCTTCGCCGGATCCGTCTCATAGCGCATCCAGTACCATAGCTCCGCCTCGTCCGCATCCCCCCGCGCCGTGATGAGCTGAAGCTCCAGCGTATTGCGCGAGCTTGGGTAGATATAGTCCGAGGTGGGGCGGTGAATGATGGCCGCCTGATTCAAATGGTGATCGCCTCCGTTTCTTCTTGTTTTCTCCGCATTGTCGAGGCGCGCTCGATGAGCTTCGTCGACAGAAGGATCTGCCGCAGGCTGGTCTGCGGGTCTTCGATCTGCTCGATCAGAATCTGCGCCGCCTGCACACCCAGGGCAAACGTATCCACATCCACGCTGGTGATGGGCGTCTCGGCCAGCTCCGTCAGCGGCGTGTTGTCACAGCTGATGATGCCGAACTGCTCCGGCACCCGCAGTCCCAGCTGCCGCGCGGCCCGCAGTGCGCCCAGCGCCAACCGGTCGTCGCTGCAAATGACGGCGTCTGGCGCGTCGCTGCCCTGCAAAAACGCCCGGACGCAGTCCATGCCGCTCTCGACGGTCGGCAGACCGTGGAGGATGCCGCCGTCCGGAGCGGACAGATGATTTGCGGCAAGCTCGCGGCGATAGCCCGCGATGCGATCCTGATTGAAGACCTCCTGATCGCCGTCCGAAAGGAAGGCGATCTTCTGATATCCCCGCTCCAGCAGGAGCTTGACGGCTCTGCGGCCGGCCTGCACATTGTTGATATCGACCCAGTTGGCCTCCGCGCCGACCTCCTCCGAGCGTCCGAGGATGACACACGGCACGCTTAAGTCTTCGATTCTGCGCAGCAGCTCGTCCGTCACCAGGGAGATCGGCAGCACCACGCCGTCGACCTTTTTTCCGGCGATCAGCCGCTCGACGGAGGAAATGCCGCCGAACGCCGCCGCGCCGTTGGTGATGATGAGATTGTAGTCGTTCCGGTGCGCGGCAGTCTCGATGCCGAAGACGGTATTGTTGAAGAAATTGTTGGCGTAGGCCGTGCCGTCCGAGATGTCGATCACCAGGGAAATCGCGTGGGCCGAACCGTTGGCAAAGCTGCGGGCGATGTCGTTGGGGACGTATTTGAGCTGCTCCATTGCGGACGCGATTTTCTGCTTTGTCTCCTCCGAAATGACGCCCTTTTGATTGAGCACGCGGGAGACCGTCGACGGCGAAACCCCCGCTAGCCGCGCCACATCCTTGATCGTTGCTGCCATACCGCACCTCCGTGCAAACGGTTTACTTTTGTTTCTCGAACTTACAAGCAGAATTACAGTAAAAAACGCGAATTAAATAAGCATATTATGAAAATTGTCGGATTCTCGTAAGAACGCGCCGTGTAATTCATGCAACCGTTTGCCTAACGTCATACTAGCACGTTTTTCCACGGAAGTCAATTTGTCAGTTTATACAAGAAAAATCTTGTTTTCTGTGCAGGTAGACAATAAAACAGGCAGGCCCGCAACCACGGGTCTGCCTGCTAGTCAAGATACGTATTCACATAAGCATCAGAATTCTTCACACCGAATTCCTGCTGGATATAGGGTGCCCAAGGCATGAACGATTCCAATTCTTCGTGGGATTGGTTTTTCCCCAGGTACGGAAGCTCCACCAGCACGTGCTGGAGATAGGCAAAGGGCTCAACACCGTTTGCCTTTGCACTTTCCACCAGGGAATACACAATGGCGCTGGCCTCGGCTCCTTTTGTGGTATCACAGAACAACCAATTCTTTCTGCCCAGGGTAAACGGACGGATCGCATTCTCTGCCAGGTTGTTGGAGATCGGCACCTCACCGTTAGATAGGAATGCCGTAAGCTGCTGCTTTTGATTCAGGCTGTAGCGCACCGCTTCTTCCAGTTTGCTGCCCTTTTCCGGGTGGATGGTTTGCAGCCATGCGTAATACTCCTCCAGGAGGGGCAATTCCTTGTTCTGGCGGTATTCCTGGCGATATTTGGGTTTATAGGCGGCACATTTCCGCTCCTGTGCAAACAGCTTGTTGCAGTACTGGAACCCAACGGCTGCTTTGCTGGTTTTTACCGTTGCGCCCTCCGGCATGGCTTCCCGCCGTTTCCGTCTGGCGTGGGTCCAGCAGCCGCAATGGGTGACCTTGGTGAGCAGGTTATAGCCCTAGTATCCATCCGTCACGAGAGCGCCGGTAAAGCCTTTCAAAAAAGCCTCCGGCCGCTTTCCACTGCGGTCCGGCTGGTACTCAAAGAGGCGCACCTGGTGCCGGATCATGGCAGCGCTGGCGTACAGCCACATCCGGGATTCCGAGGTCGCGGGCTTTCCGTCCTCCTTCAGCACCTGCACAACGGTCTCATCCGCATGGATCACGGAATGGGTCAGAAGCTCCTGCTTCATGTGTTTGTACAGGGGCTTCAGCCAGGTATTGCTGCACCGGATCACCCAGTTTGCCATGGTGGCGCGGCTGAGGGAAATTCCTTCTCTGACCCAGATCTTTTCCTGTCTGGCCAGGGGCAGGCCATCCACATACTTCTGGGTTATAACATATGCCACAGTCGAGGGCGAGGCCAGGGAATGTTTCATAAGGGGAACCGGCGGCTTTACGGTCACGATGTGGGCAAAGCCCGTATCCTTTTCGCAGCTGTCGCAGGCATAGGTAACGGCGTAATAAGCCAGCAGCTTGATCTGCTTGGGAATGATCTGCATTTCATGGCGCAGGAATTTCTTGCCAATGGGTTTCATTTTCCCGCCGCATTTGCCGCAGACCAGTTGGTCTTCCGGCAGTTCCAGAAGGACTTCCTCTTCCGGGAGGCCGTTCAGCATCTCGGCCTGGCTGCGTTTCTTCTTCCGCTCATGCTGAGGAACCAAAATGGTATCCGGGGTCGGCTCCTCCGCTTTGGGAGCCTGCTCCTTTTCCGCCTCGTTAAAAAAGCTGGCCTGGTCGTGCAGAACATAGCTGTTTTTCTCGCTGGACTGACCGAACCGGACCCTCTGAGCATTGGCGAAGACCTCGTTCATGTGCTCCAGCTTCCGTCTCAACTCGTCAATTTCCGCTTTCTGCTTTGCGATGGTATCTTCCAATGCAGCCACTTCCGCAGCGGTGTATGTACTTTTTATCCGCTGCGGCCATAACTCACGCCCCTGAAAAGTAGATTTATCCTGGAAGTATTATACCATAAATCCAGGATAAAGCACAGGAAAATATGCGATTTTTAAAATATTTTTGTCAGAACAGATCCTTTAGCCTCCCTTTGCGGATGACTGTTTCCTGTTCAATGTGAAGTCCTTCCATTCGGGTGCGTCAGAAAAATTTGGTTTGTAACTCATGGTTGTAACTCCTTTCAGATTATGAATGATGTGTTTATCAGAGGCAAAGGAACGGAACTTGTGTGCCCAGTTGACTTCGCACTTCTCAATTTACATAGGGTCTCGATCCCAGTGCCCGTATGCGCCTTCCGGGTCGTATTTCTCAACACGGTCAAAGTAGTCGTCGTAATCGCTGAAATCGTCATCTCCGTCCCAGTAGTAACTGCCATATACAGCAATTACATCACCGAAAAGCTCAGCCAGTTCAGCTGCTTTCTTTCCGCGAGAAGTCAAATTGCCTTTCCGCGTTAAGGCTGTTGCTTCAATGTCACATAGATCATAATAGATGTCCACCAGCGTTTCGTCGGGCAAATCCAGAAAGCTGGTTTTCGAGTAGCCAAACTCACGCTCAATGAATTCATATTGTGAGCTGGTGAGAGATCGTGCTACATTATAGATGGGGGATCTCGTAATCATGGGTATGTCTCCTTGAATATGGTTGAAATAGTAAAAGGGCGTCGTAAAACACGACGCCCCTCGAAGAGAGTATTGGATTATGGAATCTGAGCTTTCAGAATTTGTCTGTACTTCGCATAATGGGTGCTCAATACATAGTCGATGACACATTGCTTTGGAATGTGGTACTCGCCACGAATTTTGAAGCTCTTAACAGTTTTGTTTTGAAGCAGCCGTCTGGCCTGAACCTCTCCCAAACCGCCGAGCATTTTGCGAAACTCGTTTAGGGTTACGACATCGTCGTACTGGCTCCAGTAGGCTTCGTAGTATTTTCTGCTCTGCATGAAATCTCCTCCTTGTCTGGTAAGCTTTGGGGTGCATATCCGCTCAAAGATCCCCCCAACTCATCAAAATCCGCATCAAATCTTTTCAAATGTCTATTCGCGTCTTCGATGCCGGTTTCCAAAGAAATCCGAACAATTCAATTAGAAATTCGAATTGGATGGCATAATTGCGGTGAAATACCGTCATAAATACTGGCAGCTTGAGGTTGCTATCTTACGCTACTGTAGGAATAAGGGATAGCACTTAAAATCTCGTTCTGGTTTCCAGAGTACCGGTTCGAGCCCGGTCAGCGGCACCAAACAAATATAATCCGAACCAGTTCTTCCCTATGGGAGATGGGTTCGGATTATTCGTTTTCTTTGGGAAGTTTGAGGAAACCTATTTTCGGAACGGCGTCGTCAAGCGGGCGGAATCCAGGCCGCGAGGGTCAGGGAAGAAGAAGTTGATTTAGGGCAACACCGCATAATTTGACAAAAAGACGGCTGAGACTCGCGGATGCAATCGTGCGGTGTTGCCTTAAGTATTGAGACCGGAGGGGTTGTCCTCCAGCTTGCCACGCAGACGCTTCACTGTGACGGACAGGGCGTTTTCGTCCACAGAAATCCGCCCCATCCGGTCAAAATCGAACCGGAAGCCGTCCAGTTCCACCCAGGAGAATTTCGTTTCCCTGCGCAGCCGGGCGTTTACCCGCGCCCGGAGGATCGCCGGAGAAAAGGGTTTCGTGATGTAGTCGTCCGCCCCGGAAAGCCAATGTCGGCGTTTCTTAAGATTCCTTTTGGAAAAGATCCCCATGCCCCCGGAAAAGTGCTTGCGCTTCTCCCCGGGATGTGGTAAACTAATGGTATTACCGCTTCAAAAGAGGAGTGACCCCTATGGCTATTACAAGTGCAAGTCTGCCTGCAAAAAAGCGTATTCTCACCGTCTGTGTGCGGCTCTTTCTGGAAAAGGGCTACAAGCGTTCGACGCTGGCAGAGATTATCAAAAAAGCGGATGTTTCCTACAGCACCTTCCAAAACATCTTTCGCGCCAAGGACGGCGTCCTGACGGAGCTGGTGGAATTCATGTTCTCCAACCAGTTCGCCATGGCGCGGGATGAGACGGGGGCAAAGCTGCCGCCGGTCTACGTTTACGCGGTGGAGACGGCCATCCAGATGACGCTGACGGAGCTGAACGAGAATCTGCGGGAAATCTACATCGAAGCCTACACCGAGAAGGAAGCCTCCGAATACATTCTCCGGGAGACGGCGAAGGAGCTGCACGGCATTTTTGGCAGCTATCTGCCCGACGCCACGGAGCGGGACTTTTACAATATGGAGATCGGCTCGGCCAGCATCATGCGCGGCTACATGGCGCACCCCTGCGACGAGGAGCTGACCCTGGAAAAGAAGCTGCGGCTGTTTCTCACCATGAGCCTGCGGGCGTACAACGTCCCGAAGGAGGAAGTGGAGCAGGTCATCCGGTTCGTAGAGGGGCTGGACATCCGGGCGATTGCCGAACAGGTGATGCAGAAGCTCTTTAAGGCACTGGCCATGCGCTATGAGTTTTCCCTCACGGGCATTGTACCGGAACAGTGAACCGAAAGTGGGAAAAGCCTGCCCGGCTTTCCGCCTTGGATGCCGCGTAGAGTTTGTTCAGCGTCCCGGCAAAAGCGGCGGCTTCCTCCTTGGTCAGTGTGTTCATCAGATATTCGTAAAAGGCCGCTTCGATCTCCGCTTTGGAGGATTTCAGGCTCTCCGCCTTTTCCGTGGGGTACAGCAGCTGACTGCGCCGGTCGTTGGGGCGTCCCGGCGGACGAAGTAGCCCTTCGCTTCCAGCTTCTCCGCCTCCCGGGTGATTTCGGTGATTTTCCGTTCCGTAATATCCATGGCAGCCTCCTGAGATACATCGTGGTATGTGCAACTATTGTGCCGTGCTTCATCCCAGGATGTCATACTGAACTCCAATTAAAATCTTTAGAAAAGATTTTAATTGCCCGAAAGGCAAGGAGTTCATATGAGACTTGTTTTGTGATTTCTTTCCTTATAAATCACAAAACTGGCAGCGCCATTAGGCGATGCCTTCCTGATTAAAATCTTTGATTTTAATCAGAAAATAGTATCAATCGCAAAATGCGCCCGTTTCCCGGTCGGTGGGGAAACGGGCGCTGTTCACGCTGTCATTTAATCCGCGTCGGCTTCCAGCGTTGCGCCGGACAGCTTGCCAACGACCTCCACGGATTGTATTTTATCGATGTTGATCGCGCTGTTGAACATGTCGAGAAAATCACCGTGTTCAATGACCCGCTTGAACAGGGTGTTGTCTGTCACGCTGTCCACAACGACAAAGTCGGTGCCGTCCGTCATGTGGAAGATGAGGGTCTGGATATCGCCGCCCGGCTCCGCGTAACGGGAAGACCGGATGCGAACGCACAGGGAGTTTACATAAACATCCCCCTGACCAAAGGTCCGATGGGGCAGACTGCCGCCGTCCGGGAGGGAAACGCACACCATTTCGTCCATGTGGGCTTGCTCGTAGGCTCTTTCCGACAGTGTGATGTATGCAGCGGTGGTCACCTCATCCATCCGGTCGGCAAAAGTCTCGTCTACCAGTTCGTCTCCCCAGAGGGAACGAAACTGCTCCACCGCTTCCTCCGGTGTCAGTTCTTCCCGTAAATTTTTCTCCAGCGCCTGACGTTCTATCTCTTCCTCGCTGAGCCGGTCTGCGCTGTGGGCAGCATCATATTCATAAGCGGCCAGATAATAGTAGTCGTCATATTCTCCGGTATAGCCGGCGCTCCCGTAACCCAGCGCTTCCATTTTCTCGGCGGCTTCCTGCGGGGTAAGCTCCTGCTTCAGCCGCTCGCGAATGGCCTCTACTTCGGCGGGACGGTTTTTCTCGTATTCCTCCCATTTGGCTTCCGCCTCAAAATCCGGGAAGGATACCAGCAGATTCGTTCCATTTTGCATATCCGCCCGGAAATAGTAGGTAAACGCCAGCTGGGTGTCCGTCGTCTTTTCGGGTATCAGATAGGCATAGCCGTACTGATTGATGTTTACGGGAACACTGTCCAGCAAACCGTTCCGGCCTGGGGACAGCTCTATCGGCGCGTCGTGGGTCAGAAGCA
Source organism: uncultured Eubacteriales bacterium (assembly GCA_900546075.1). GTDB lineage: Bacteria > Bacillota > Clostridia > Oscillospirales > Oscillospiraceae > Faecousia. The sequence continues at coordinate 10,332 of URBH01000011.1, forward strand.
TGGTGATAAACCCGCACTGAGTGGTGCTGTCGTAGACATAGGCATCGACCGTCAGGGTATATCCGTCCGTAGAAATACTTTTTCCTACAGGGGAAACCCATTTTTGAAGCTCCTGAGCAACGGTTTCCTCCACGGGGGACTTTTCATACCCCGGAACAGTCCATGCGGCGTTCGGCCGATCCGGGTCGGAATCTTCGAAGGGGGCGGCGCTGTCAGACCCTCCGTACAGACCGGCGATCATTTCTGCGGGACTGTCGAAAACAGTTAAGGCATAGGCCACCGCGCACCCTACCAAAAGCAGCGCCAGCGCAACGACCGCTGCAACAAGCCAGATTTTCCTTGCGGGCAGTTTCTTTGGGGCGGGTTCCTTCCGGGAATCCACCAGCTCTGCCGCCGCCAGCAGTTCCCCGTCCACGCCGGTCAGTCCCCGGAAAAGTTGATAAGCCGTCATTGTAAACCCTCCTTTTTGAGTGTGTCGGCCAACTGTTTTCTAACTTTTTGCAGAATGTACTTCACCTGATTGGAGGACAGCCCCGTCTTCCGGGCGATATCGTCCTTTGTACCGGCATAGTAGTACCGGAGCAGAAAGACGGTGCGGTCTTTTTCCGGGAGCTTCCGCAGAAAGCGGTTCAGCGAGGCGGTCAGCTCCTTGCGAAGCAGCTCCGTCTCCGGGCTTTCGCTTCCGGCGACGCACTCTGCCAGCTCGTCCAGCAGCACTTGGATCTCCCCGCTTCCCCGCTTCTCGGCGGTATTTTTCCGCCAGCGGTCGATGGCGAGATTCCGGGTGATCTTCCCTAAGAAGGTGGAAAACCGTTGGGGTCTGCGGGGCGGAATCAGCTTCCACGCGGAGTAATAGGTATCGTTGACGCTTTCCTCAGCGTCCAGAGGGTTGGATAAAATACGTTTGGCAATACTGTAACAATAAAATCCGTATTTCTGGTCAGTCTGAACAATGGCCTGTTCCGACCGGGCGAAATACAAGTCGAGAATTTCACTGTCATCCATGTCGCCGCCTCCTTTTTAGTGTCTTCACCTTTATACACGCAGAAAACTGGGGAATGGAAGATTTTTTCTAAAGAACCTCCTGGCAATTCTTTGTGCGGTATTGCCATAGGAAGGGACTATTCCGACATAGTCTATCCTGAATACGGATTGCGGAAGACCGGCCAGCAAAACCAGGATGTTCGTATTGTGCTTGCACCCGGTGATTGGGTCGCGGAAACTTGCGAAGCCTGTAACCGGGGGAGTTCCTGCGGGGATTCTCTTTTTGTGTACAGACAAGGGGCTGCCTCAACGTGATTTTGCAAAATCACTTTGGGGCAGCCTTTTCAAAAAATATCTGTTTTCCTTTTTACCCGGATTCCTTCTGGAATTGACCAATACAGGATTCCTCCATTTCCCAAACTTTGAATTGGGCCAAAAATCCTGGCTGAGTCTTCTTGCCAAATTATGCGGTGCTGCCATAAACGCCCTTACAGATATCGGTCGATCTGCTGGCGCAGCTGCGATAGCTTTTCCTGTAACTTCTGGCGATTTTCCTGGGCATTCAGACGGTTCTCCTGTATCCCGTCATGCCACTGGCGGACATCCTCGTCCATGGCAGCGCGCAGCTGCTGGGGGATGGCACGAAGACGGTTGATGGCGTCCAGCGACTCTGCCGTGTCCAGCAGCAATTCGTCCACCCGGGTGTCGCGTGGGGGATAGATCCCTCGGCGGAAGTTGTCAAGCACCACCTCATAGCGACGGCAGGCATTGGCAACGGAAGTGTCCCATGAGATGTAGATTTCCCGCCGGGCATTTTCACCTACCTGCCGCAGCAGCTCTCGCTGGGGCAGCAGACGGCGCAGCATCGCCGCCAGGGAAGCGGCATTTTCTTCGATGAAAAAACCGTTGCGCCCATCGGTAACGTCCTCGGCGGCGCAGCTTCCGGCTATCAGCACGCTGGCAAGGCCGCAGGCCGCCGCCTCACGCACGACCAGACCGTTGGTATCGAAAGTGGAGGGAAACAGGAACAGGTCGGCACGGCAATACCATGCCCGGATAATTTCCCGGTCATAGCAGGGGGGCAGGAAGAATACCTTGTCGCCCAAACACAGTTCTTCGGCATAGGCACGGATGGCCTCTCCATCGGTACCCTTACCGATGAACACCATGCGGAAGTCCTGCCCCTCGCCTTTCAGCTGTTTCAGCGCATCCAGAATGATCCGCAGTCCCTTGTACCACATCATGCGTCCCACGAACAACAGCAGCGGCACACCCTCCGGCAGGTCAAGACCTTCGCTTACGGCGCGCACCGTCTCCTCCGGCAAGCGATCGGACGGAATGTCCACGCCATTGGGCATGACGATGTAGTCTCCCTGATAGCCCAGGGATCGGAGATTTTCTCCTGCGCCGCGGCTGACTGTCCATACCTCATCGCAGGCGGAGATGTTCTCCACCAGCAGCTTGATGGAGGCCTCCTGCAGCAGCCTGCTGTGGATGGCATTGGCAATGTCGATGTCGAACTTGGTGTGGTAGGTGAACACCAGCGGCACATGCAGACGCTGCCGCAGCATCCGGGCGAGGATTGTGGAGGTGACGGGGCAGTGGCTGTGGATCAGGTCAATGTGACGCCCCTCAACCTGTGCCATGAGCTCCGGGGACAGGGGCAGACCTGCCCGGTAGCCAACCAGCTTCGTCGTATCGATACTGGGATAGCGCAGCACCGGAAAGGGGTAGATGCTGTCGTCGGCGTCGGGATAGTAGGGCGTTACTACGGTAGCGTCGCCATAGCTGCGCTGAATGACGGAGGCATAGTTGGTGACCGCATTGGCCACGCCGTCAATCACCGGAGGGAAGGAGTCGTTCATGAGACATATGCTGCGTTTTTCAGTTGATAAATCAGATGCGGTTGGCAAAGTATGCGAATTTGTATTCAGATTCATATATGTCCACCCCAAAAGTTCAGCTTGATAAAATGATTGTACCATATGAATGTGAAATAATCTACTGTATTTATCGGAAACGTTTCAGGACAGACAGCAGCGGGGCCGGAGGCAATCGCTGGTGTGAATGTTGTCAGGTTGTATGGAAGTGTAGCGCTCGGCATACTGCCGGATTCCAGGCATTGTCTTCGTCTCCTTTCTGCTCATTTTTTCAAAGGCCAATTGTAAAATGAAGTTGGATTCCTTTTTGTCAGGTGACCAACTTCATTTTGCAATCGGCCGCCTGATGAATCATAAACGACCGGCCTATTATACCGCCAGCAAGCATGTTACATTCCTTTTTTACTGTTTTTTTCCGATTCTTTGCGGAAATTCTTGGTTTTCCATTTTAAATTCTCCTCTTTATAATATTCCTATCACAAGCTGCGACTTGAAACAGGAGATTGCAAATGGATTATCATATTTTAACCATCAACCCCGGCTCCACTTCTACTAAGGTAGGCTTCTTCCGGTGCGACATACCAATATTCTCTGCCAACATCCAGCACAGCGCGGAGGAGCTTTCCAAATTCCCCAAAATCACCGACCAACTATCGTACCGCACGGAAGTGATTCTGAACCGACTGGAACAGTCCGAGATCGATCTCAGTACCGCAGATGCCTTTGTCGGCAGGGGCGGAGGGTTGCTCAGCGTAGAAGGCGGAACCTACGCCGTGGACGCTTTGCTGCTGGATCACGCGCGCAGGGGCGCGAATGGCGTGCAACATCCAGCTCAGTTGGGTTCCCTCATTGCCTATTCTCTGGCAGAGCCATACGGGAAACCCTGCTTTGTGGTAAATCCTCCCGATACGGACGAGCTGACCCTCTGCGCCCGTCTCACCGGGATCAAGGACGTTTACCGTCATGTACACCTGCACGCCCTCAATTTGAAGGAAACTGCCATTCGCCACAGTGTCTCCCAGGGCAGGCAATATGAGGATTGCCGGTATATTGTCTGTCATATCGGCGGCGGCATTTCCATTTCCGCCCATGATCACGGAAAAATGATCGACGGATTCGACATCGTCGGCGGTGAAGGCCCCATGGCGCCTACACGCTGCGGTGCCGTTCCCATAGCGGAGCTTTTGGAGCTTTTCCGGAAATCCGGCGAAGAAGGGATCCGTCCGCTTCTGACCAAAACCGGCGGCTTCGTCAGTCACCTGGGTACCTCCGACGCAAAGCTCATAAGCCAGCGGGCTGCGGAAGGCGACGCTCGTTCCAAGCTTGTCTGGGACACCATGCTGTATCAGATCATTCGCTGCATCGGCGCTATGGCTGGGGTACTCCACGGCAATGTGGACGGCATCCTGCTGGGCGGCGGAATGGTTCACAACCCGGCTCTGGTGCAAGCCATCCGGCAGGGCTGCGGCTGGATCGCTCCCGTATACGCATACCCCGGCGAATTTGAAATGGAGGCCATGGCCGCCGGCGCCCTCCGGGTCCTGTCCGGCCAGGAGCAGGCAAAGCGGTATACCGGCCGCCCCGCCTGGACGCCGGACTCCGTTCCGGGTTTATGATGCAAAAGATTCCCCGAGCCTGCAGAATTACAGACTCGGGGAATTTGCTTATGGTCACCGCACAAGCGGCATTGCCTTATATTCTGCGGGCAGTGAAATATCCCTGATTCATCGCCTGGTAAATCTGGCCTACCCGCTGGCAGTCTCCAATCACGTAGCTTTCCGCAACCTGGGCGCACAGCACATCCACCTGGCCATAATCCGGGCGGAAGCCCGCCGCGCAGACAACGCTGTCCGCCGGGAGGTTCTCCTCGCCGGATTCTGTACGGATCACCACGCCGTCCTGCTCCACCCGGCAGACTGCGGCACCGGTACGCAGGGTCGCGGCCTTCTCCAGCTGGGGCATCAGTCCGCCGCGATAGAAGGGACTGACATCCATAGCCACCGCGCTGCGCATTTCCACCACGGTACAGCCATGCCCCTCAGCAGCCAGCGAAACCGCAAGCTCCGCGCCCACCAGACCGCCGCCGATAATGACCACCCGCTTTCCGAGCTTCTCCGGGTGCAGCTCGGCGTCCACAGCCATGACCACATTGGGGCTGTCCAGCCCGGGAATGGGCGGCCGCAGGCTCTCTGCACCGATGGCCACGACCAGGGCATCCGGCCGGAACTGGGCGATAAGCTGCGGCGTTACCCGGGTACTCAGCAAAACCTTTGCAGAGGATGCCTTTACCCGCCGCCGCATCAGCTCCAAAAAGCTGCGCAGGTCTTCCTTAAAATAGGGTGCTCCCGCCGGAACCAGGTTCCCGCCCAGATGGTCGTTCTTCTCCGCGAGAATCACTTCATGCCCTCTGGCGGCCGCCACAATGGCCGCTTCCATACCGGCGGGGCCGCCGCCTACCACCAGGACGCGTTTCCGGCGTTCCGCAGATGGCAGTGCTTCCGGCACCCACAGCTGCTCACCCATTCTGGGGTTCACCGTGCATTTCACCGTCTCGCTCTTGGAGGTTTCCGCAAAGCATTCAAAGCAGCGCAGGCACGGGGTAATATCCTCTCCCCTGCCCAGGCGCGCCTTATTGGGCAGCCGGGGATCTGCCAGCAAGGCACGTCCCAGCTCCACACAGTCCGACTGGCCGGAAGCAATAATTTCCTCCATTTGCTTCGGGTCATTCAATGCGCCCACACAGGCTACCGGCACGTTAACTTCCTTCCGTATCGCCGCCGCAAAGCCCACGTTGACGCCGTGGGGATAGAACGCGGAAGGATGCGTCCTGCAAAACAGCGCCGGATCCTCATGGTTTCCGCAGGAAACATTGATGAGATCCACCTTGCCGCTGACCAGCTTCGCCACCTGAATACATTCCGCCTGGTTCAAGCCGTTCTCGCTGAGATCGTCACCGGACAGCCGGATCTCGATGGGGAAACCTTTTCCGACTGCGGCGCGAACCGCATCCAGCGCCAGCAGCAAAAACCTCGCCCGATTTTCCAGGCAGCCGCCGAACGCGTCCTTTCGCCGGTTCTGAACCGGGGAAAGAAACTGGGAGAACAGCCACCCATGCGCCGCATGAACCTGAACCATATCAAAGCCGCAATCCTTGCAGAGCTTCGCCGCTTTTCCGTAGGCATCCACGATCTCATAGATCATGGACACCGGCATCTCCTGCACCTCACCCTGGGGGGTGGTTTCGGCGCTGGGACCGTAGGCCACGGCGCAGCAATCCTGCTCCCCGCCGACGCTGGCAAGGCCGCCGTACTTTCCGCCGTGGGACAGCTGGATATTGGCATAGGCGCCGCCGTTGTGAATTCTCCTGGCCGCCTCCGCCAATCCCTGCCGGACGCCGAAGGAATCCAGCTGGATCTGCTTATTATGGGACTTCCCGGTTGCCGAATGCACGATCGCTTCCCCGTAGGTCACCACCGCAGCTCCGCCCCAGGCCTTTTCTTCCAGATACGCCAGCATTTCGGGCGTCATGTGTCCCTGCGTCGTGACCATACTGGGGCTGGTCGGCGCGGCAATGATCCGGTTCTTCAGCCGGAGGTTTCCGATGCGAATGGGCGCAAACAGATGCGGGTAACAGGCACCAGGTAACGCGTTCTTTTCCATTGTGCTTCCCTCACAGTTTCCACAGATGGGTGCGGGGTCTGCCCTCCAGATAGGCCAGAACGTCCTGCGCCATGATGGTTCCCGACCAGTTGTCCACATCCGTGGTCAGGCCTGCCATGTGGGGTGTCAGCAGCACATTCCGCATTTTCAGCAGGGGATGATTGGCAGGGATCGGCTCCTGCCAGAATACGTCAATGGCAGCCCCCTGAATGGTTCCGTTTTCCAGTGCATCCACCAAGTCCTTCTGGTGGATCACGGCGGCGCGAGCCGTGTTGATGAGATACGCCGTGGGCTTCATTTTTTCAAACCAGCTCTTGTCCACGATTGCCTTTGTGCTGGGCAGAACAGGCAGGTGAATGCTCACAATATCACTGCCGCTCAGCATCTGCTCCAGACCGACAGGCTGAACACCGGCCTCCAGCATGGCGCTTTCGGGGCAGTAGGGGTCATAGGCCAGCACTTCCATGCCAAATGCCTTTGCCCGGGAAGCGACCTGTCTGCCGATGGCGCCGAAGCCCGCAATGCCGAGGGTCTTGCCGTACAGCTCAAAGCCGATGCCATAATCCGTAAAGGGGTGGTTGGCATCCAGGGGTCCCCAGATCACGTTCCGCACATCGGGTACCTGATAAACGTCCTCCACCGGCGCGCCCAGATGCTCTCCCCGGAGAAGTCCCGCGCTGCTGATGCCAATATGTCTGGTCACGGCGATCATCATGCCAATGGTATACTCCGCCACCGCCACGGCGTTTCTTCCGGGGGTGTAGGACAGCGGGATCCCCAGATCCCGCAGGGCGTCAAAGGACACGGTAACGGGCGTACCCTTGGCAACGCCCAGAAACTTCATGCCGGATGCCGCCCAGGCCTTCAAGGTCTCGGCGCCGGCCGGCTCGTCTCCCAGCACCACCAGTTCCTTGCCCATGCATTCCTCCCGCAGAGTCTCCTCCGTGGAGTTTCCCTTGCCGTGCAGCAGTTCACCGGCCTCGGTGATATCGCAGTACTGTTTGATTTTTTCCAGCTCTTTCTCCGGGATTCGGGTGCAGAGCACCATTTTCTTCTTTTCCATAGGTACAATCCTCCTGAATTACTTTTTCTTTTTCCATAGCAATACCGCGGTCAGCAGCACCGCCAGGGCTGCCGTGACACCAAAAACCGTTCCAGTGGTCGAAGTGCCGGGCAGCGCATCTGCCAGGCCGTTCAGCACCACGGGGCTTAGAAACTGTCCGGCGTTGATGGATATGGTCACGCAGGCAGCCGCCAGCGTCACACTGGACGGCGGCACCATATGGGTCACCGCCCCCATCGCGCTGGGGATAAACAAGCCTTGGGAAAGTCCAAAGGCTATCGCTCCAACCACCAGCAGCAGCGGACCGTTTCCCAGGCACAGGCAAGCGCCGCCCAGCGCCGCCTGAAATACCGCCAGGGGCAGCGTCCGTCCCTTTGTCCACCGGTTCACGGTTCCCAGGCACAGTCCCGCCCCGATCTGGGTGACGGAGAACAGCGCCGTGAGTCTTCCGGCAATCAAAGTCGCCGTTTCCGCCGCGCCAGACAAGTGCATGGAAATATTGGTGGTAAAAGCGGTAAACAGCACCGCTTCCAGCGCCGTGATCCCGCACAAGGCAAACACCTGCCGGTTCAGAGTCAGCTTCTCCCCTTGCTTCGGCGGAGTCGGCTCCGATTCCGGCAGGCACAACGCGATTCCCGCCAGATAGACAAAGGCTATCAAATGGAGCGGGTAAATGCCCCGGAAATCCGTCTTTCCCGCCATTCCTCCCAGAAGGGAAGCCAGAAGCACGCCGCCCCCGGCGCCTGCCCCCTGGAGGCCCATGACCGCCGTCCGTTCCGCTCCGTCAAAATAGTCCGCAATGATGGCGGTGCTAAGGCTCATCAAAAGCCCCATACCGGCGCCCATCAGCAGGCGGGACAGCAGCAGCATCCCGAAGCCGCCCCCGGCCATCGGGGCGATCCCCAGTGCGCCCATCACCAGGCATCCCAGCAAAACCAGTCGCTTTTTTGGAATCTTTGTTACCAGCCAGCCGGCCGCCAGAGCGACCGCCATGGAGGTCAGCGCCGGAGCCGTCACCAGCATCTGTACCAGGCTTGTAGGAACGGTCGGGTAGGCCTGCCCCACCTGATTCAAGACCGGGCTGACCGTATATTGCAGTCCCTGGCACAGCGACTGCAGCACAACGGCAATCTTGATTTTTGTCTCCCGCTTCATCAAAGCGCCTGCCTCAGGATGTTGCGGACATCTTCCTTTGTAATATCCTGCCGGGGATTAAAATTCAGTACAGGCTCCCGCAGAACGTCCCCCGCCAGCATATCAAAGTCCGCTTCCGTAATTCCATAGGCGGACAGCTTGGGAATCTTCAGCATCTCATTGAGCTTTTCCATCGCCTTCGCCATGGCATACCGGTCTCTGCTGCGATCCCTTGTCAGGGGCAGTGCTAGAAGCGACGCCATATCGATCATCTTCTGGCTGCACGCCGGCGCGTTGTACGCCAGCACGTAGGGCAGAACCGCCGCGTTCGCCGCGCCGTGGGCGATCCCGAAATGGGCGCTGAGGGTGTGCGCGATTCCGTGAACCAGTCCCAGGTTGGCATTGGAAAAGCCAAAGCCCGTGATCAGGCATCCCAGCATCATCTGTTCTCTGACCGCAATATTTCCGCCGTTTTCGTAGGCAATCGGCAGATTGTGATACAGGATCTTCAATCCCTGCATCGAATGGTATTCCGACAGCGGCGTCGCTTCCCGGGAGATGTAGCTCTCAATGGCATGGGTAATAGCATCCATGCCCGTTGCCGCCGTAACCCCCGCCGGAACCGTCCTGCACAGCTCCGGGTCGGCAACCACCAGATCCGGAGTCAGCTTATTGTCGATGATCACGTATTTGACCACTTTCTTCGTGTCAATCAAAGCGCAGACATTGGTGATCTCGCTGGATGTACCAGAGGTAGTGGGTACCGCCGCAAGGGGCAGTCCCTTCTTCGGCACGTTGCCGATGCCGCCGTAAGCCTCGATCGGATCGGGGTTCGTCATCAGCAGACTGACCGCCTTGGCAAGGTCAATGCTGCTGCCGCCGCCCACGGCTACAAACAGATCCGGGGCATAGTCTCTTGCCAGCCGAGCCGCCCGGTTGACATTTTCATTGGTGGGGTTGGCCTGAACCTCAGAAAACAGCCGTGTCTGCAGTCCGCCCTCTTCCAAAATTCTCTGTACCCGTCCGGCAATTCCCGCCGCCGTGACCCCGGGGTCGGAAACGATCATCACCTTCTGTCCGTTCCAAGGCTTCAGCAGCTCCGGCAGTTGCTGAATGCTGCCGGAGCCGAACACGATATCGCTACCCGCAAAAAAGCGCATTATATTCCCTCTCTTTCTTCACTGCCTGCCCGGATCACCAGCATTGCCACATTTCCCAGCATCTCCTCCACGGGTGCGCTTCTGGAAAAATCGCATACCGGCTTCGCAAAGCCCTGTAGCACAGGGCCATAGGCATTGGCATGTCCAAAAATCTGAATCAGCTTGACGCCAATATTTCCCGCGTGAAGATTGGGAAAAATCAGCACGTTGGCCTTCCCGGCCACGCTGCTTTCCCGCTTCACCTTCTTCCGGGCGGTCTGCGGCAGGATCGCCGCGTCCAATTGGAATTCTCCGTCGATTTTCAGCTCCGGACGCAGCTTTTTTGCCAGCTCTACCGCCTGTCGAACCACTTCAACGCTCTCATGCTCCGCGCTGCCGCAGGTGGAGAACGCCAGCATGGCGACCCTCGGCTCCCAGCCCAGGAGCGTGCGCACCGTGTCGGCGGAGGCAATGGCGATTCCCGCAAGATCTTTTGCGTCCGGCTGGGCGGTAATGGCGCAGTCCGCCAACGCAAGCATCCCGTTTTCCCCCAGGGTAAAGCCGGGAATATCCGCAATACCCAGGCTGGAAGGGTTCTCCACTCCCGGCTGCAGACCCACAATGCCGATGGCCTCGAATACCACGTCGCCGGTTGGGTAGTCCTTGCCCGCCGCGACACAGTCCACCGTTCCCAGCCGCAGGAGCATCATGGCGCAGGTCAGCGGCTTTTTCAGCTTCCGCAGCGCCGTTTTTTCGGAAAAGTCCGGGAACGCTTTCAGATATTCCCCAGCCGTTTCGGCAAGCAGCGCCGGATCCGTATTGTCAAAGATCCGGCATCCCTCCAGGCTTATGCCTGCCCCCGCCGCCGTCTGGCGGATCTGCGCATCGTTTCCGATCAGCACGGGCATTCCGATGCCGGTACTGACACACATGGCGGCGGTCTTCAGAACGTCCGGATTCAATGTCTCCGGAAATCCGACCTTTTTAGGGGTTTGTCTGGCTCGCTCCGCCATTTTCTCAATAAATTCGTTCATTTTTCTTCTCCTTCCGAGATCGCCGCGGCAAAATAATTTCCCCGATCCCAGGAAATGGACACGTGTATCCGGCAAATTCCCATTTTCCCGGCTTCCTGTGCCGTTTTGCCGGAAAGGAATACCCGGGGCGCGCCGGAATCCAGCGCCAGCACCTCGATTTCCTTCCAGCGCGGTTCCGCAGCCCCCAAGCTTTTGAACACGGCTTCCTTGGCTGCGAATCTGCCGCGGAAAAAGTCCTTCGGATGCTCCCGCGACATTCCCAGGCCGATCTCCTGCCGGGTGAAGGTTCTCTCCAAAAAAGGATCCCCCGGCTCCAGGCACGCATCCGGAATGGTTTCCCGGTTCAGCAGATCCACGCCGATTCCGTGCAGCATTTTTACTCCTCTTCCAGGCTTGCTACATACTCCGCGGCAGCTCCCAAAGTCTCGCAGCGGCGGAATTTCAGGTAGGGGATCTCCAGATCGTAGGCATCCTCCAAGGTGGTTGTGATCATGGAATAGTGGGCGGACTTTGCGTTCATGGAAGCAAAGGTAGTATCGGCGTTCAGGCTCTCCGGCGCTACGCCCCAGATGGGCGCCGCGCGCTGAATGATCTTCTCCAAAATTTCGTTCTTATCCATAACAATTATCCTTTCCGTTTATCGAATCATAATGTCCCCGTCCTGGAATCTGGGCGGGATCACCGGAATTTGCAGAAATGCTTCGTATTCGCCGCCGGTATGCAGGATGTGATCGCCGTGATTATCCGTATCCCAGATCAGAGGCTCGAACCAGTCACTGCGGATGTAGCGTCCGGCCACCTGAACCCGAATCTGCTGTCCTTTATGCCAGAACCGACTGGTAGGCACCAGCTCAATATCCACAGGCACGATCTCACCGGGTTTCAGCTTCTGCTCATCCACATGCGCCTGAACCGGGCAGTAATCCGTGGACAGCTTTTCATCCAGCCTTCTGCGGGATACCCGCAGCTTGCCCCAAACGCCGGGGTGCGGCTCCCCGAACAGGGTAATGGGCAGAAACTCGCCGGTGGTACTCAGCTTCTGGACATTGACAAACAGATCCATGTCGTCATAGTCCGCAGCCTGGACGTACAGCCGCAGCTTCATATAGCCGGTAAGCTCCGTGTCCTCCGGAAAACGGTAATCAAAGGTCGCTTCCCCAGTGGCGCTGTCATAGCGGACACTGGCGGCCTGGGCTACAGGCTCCGGCTGCATGGAGCCGTCGGCAGCGTTCAGGTAGAGCTTCTGATACCGGGTTCGTTTCAGCGGGAAGCTGTCCTCCGGGCGGTTTTCCATGTAGTTCAGATCGTAAACATCCTGAACCTCAATGCGAACCTTGGGGGTCAGCTCCCAGCCGTTGCGTTCCAGCTTCAGATACCGGGCGAAAAACCGCTCCAGCTCTGCCAGATTTACGGGATTGTAGGCATCCGGCCACTCGAAATTCCGATGCGCCCGCAGCCACTTCTTGGTGGATTTCACCTTGCGGAAAGCGTTGATGGAGCCGCGCAGATGGAAATGGTTCCAGCAAGCCGTCTGGTAGACGGGAATCTTGATATTCTTCCAGACGGGATCCTTATCCTTCCAATAGTCGCAATTGATAAAGGGGTACTTCTCATAGTTCAGCGGCATATTGTCGATATAGTTGGGACCAACCGCGTCCCGCATGACCAGCTGCACGAAGGACTGGGCAGGGATGCCGCCTTCTGCCAGCGATTCCCGATACATGTCTGTAGTGGATTCCCAGGGCGCCATGCAGGCCAGGTGGGGCGGACACTGGGAGGCGATCCGCCACTGGGTCATAGCCACGCAGCTGTTGCCGCTGAGGGCGCAGCGGCCATTGCACCAATCCTGCTGTGCCGCCCATTCAATAAAATCGTAGCCGTCCTGACCGTCCTGGGTGCCGAAGCAGATAAAGTCTCCCTCGGAGTGGCCGATGCCTCTGGGATCCACATTCGCCACCGCGTAGCCCCTGCGGCACCAGTAGCCGGGATCCGGGCTTTCAAACTTGGACATGTCGGAAACCGTTCCGGGGGGAACGCCCATAATCTGCCATTCGCTCTGCCCGTCAAAGGGGCGCTTTCCGTAAAAGCTCCAGGAAATGATCAGCGGATATCTGTCCTTTTTCTCCGGCAAATAAATGTCCACATAAATGGTAGCGCCGTCGCGCATCTTTACCGGAGTGTCCTGCATGCACAGAATTCCCTCTTCCGCCACATAGGTGTGGGTGTTCAAAGGGGACAGGTACTTGCAGTGATCCCGCTCCTCCGGCGTCATGGCGTCCAGCTCTTCCTGGGTCTTGGGGCGCATCATTTCGGTCATGATGATTTCCACCGGTTTCCCGTTCATTTGGACTGTTTTTGTGATTTTCTTAACTTCTTCCACGCTAAAACCTCCTCAGGCTTATGTTTTCCAATTGCTTCTGCTCGGCTTCCAAATTTTGGTATATTCTGCGGTACAGCTGATAGAGTTCATCGTACATCTTTTTCTGCTCCGGGTCCGGTAGGTAACATTGCGCCGCCCTCGGCCGGTTTTCCTCCGCGATGGGTATATTCAGCGTCCTGGCGGCCATGAAAACATCCCCCATAGGCACATCCCCTGCCCGTTCCTCCATGATCATCACGGGCAGTCCCAGAACAGACGCCTTAATTTTCGCCCATTCCGTATTTTTCGCGCCGCCGCCTGTAAGGCGTAAGCTCTCCACCTTCCCGCCGGCTACCGTCATTTCCTCCAGCACATGGCGCAGCGCAAAGGCGCAGCCCTCCAGCAATGCCCGGATCAGCTCAGCCTGACCAGTTTCCAGCGTCAAGCCCACATACATTCCTCTGGCATAGGAGTTCCACAGCGGCGCCCGCTCTCCCCGCAGATACGGCAGGAACAGCAGTCCCCGACTCCCGGGCGGAGACTGCGCGGCCATAGCGGCCATCCGCTCATAGACATCCGCGCCGGAATCCCGCTCCCGCAGGAGCTGCTCCCCCGCAAGATTCTTCAAAAACCATTCTACCGCCCCGCCGCTGGCGCTGATGGGTGCGTCAAACAGATAGGGAATGGAATCCGGGCGGAAGGGATGACTGACCACACCGCCCGTGGTAGGGCTTGGTTCCGATGCCCCCGCAAAGACCAGTGACGTGGTGCCTACAGACTCTCCCACCTGCCCTAACTCCGACAGTCCCATGGCACAGATTGCGGCAATGGCGTCGCTTCCCCCTGCGCATACGGGGGTTCCCGCTGTCAGGCCGGTTTGTGCCGCCGCCTCGGCAGTCACAAAGCCGGCGATGCTTTCACAGCTCTGGGGTATTGGCAAAAGGCGGAACAGATCCACCCCTATGGCGTCTCCGATCTCACGGCTCCAAATTCCCTTCGTCACATCCAGGCACTGGCTTTTCCCGGCCTGATCCTGATCTATTGTAAACTTTCCTGTAAGTTTCGCCGTCACGAAGCCGTTGGCCTGAAGTATCTTAGCGGTTTTTTCAAAAAGCGCCGGTTCATTGTTCCGGTACCACAGAAGCTTGCCGGGCAGGAAGGAAGGGCTTGGCTGACCGCCGGCAATGGCGCAGTATCTCTGACGCCCCACCTTTTCGAGAATTTGCTCCAGCTCCGGGGCAGACCGGCTGTCCATCCAGATCATGGCTCGGCGCAGGGGATTTCCCTCGGCATCCACCGGCAGCAGGCTGACGGTTTGGCCGCTGATGCAAATGCCCCGTACCCTTTTCAGCGCGCCGGTGCCAAGCTTCCGTTCAAATTCTTTCAGGATCTCCAAGGTGTTGCTCCACCAGAGCCAGGCATCCTGCTCTGCCTGATTTCCGTCTGTAAAGGTCACATTCCGTCTGGATGCCGTGGCGGCGATCGCGCCGTCCAGGCTTGTCAGGATCGCCTTCTGGTTGGTCGTCCCGATGTCCATTCCAAGCAAATATTCCATATACTCAGCTCCTCGGTCTCGTTGTCTTTAGATTAGCAAAAGCGCCTGTTGAATGAAAGTCCAAGATTTTCCTCTGGATTGCGGAAAAAGGCCGCTTCTCTGTCATGCCCTTTGACGCATCCTAAGAAATATGCTATAATAATAAAAAAGGAGGGATCCCCGTGGAAACACCTATGCTCCACGAACGCCAGCGAAAAATTCTTCGCTATCTCAATGAATCCGGCGGCTGCATGACCGGCGCAGAGCTTTCTCAGCGGCTCAACATCTCCTCCAGAACCATCCGAAGCGACATTGTGGAGATTAACCGCCGCATTCCGGCAGAGATCGGCCAGATTCAGGCCAGCCGCGGCAGCGGCTACCGCCTGGTGATTCACGACCGGGAGCAGTTTCACAGCTATATCTCCACCGGACTGAATCTGCTGACCCGAGAGGATCGCTCCCGGCATCTGCTTGTGGCTCTGCTGTGGGCAACGGAGCCTTTGAGTCTGGAGCAGCTGGAGGACGAGATGTTCGTCAGCCGTACAACACTGGAAGGAGACATCCGCTGGTTTCAAAGCAGCTGGCTTACCGAACGCCTGCAATTTATCCGCAAACGGGTCACCATCTCCCTGGTGCCGGACGAGGCGGAGTTCCGCCTGACACTGCTGCGGATGTACAGCGACGATATTGACTTTCACTCCCGCTCCGCAGTCATTGTTCCCGGTGGGAACATTCAGGAAGAGGAGATCCGCGCGCTTCGCTCCCGGCTCCGGGACGCACTCAGCTCCAACGGGATTTTCCTGGACGACTATCAGTTCCTGTACTTCTCCCTGGCCGTGTGGATGGCCTCTGCCCGGGCGGATCGGCCTTTTCAGCCCGGCGGTTATCCTTGCTGCGACTGCGTAAACGCTGCCGTGGCGCAGATCGTTGCCGCATCGGCCCCGTCTCTGCCGGAAAATGCGGAGCCATGGCTGCGGGAAATTCTCCAGCGCACGCTGGCTCAGCCGGATGAACGCTGTCATGAGCTGGCTTTTTCCGTCCTTCAAGACTGCGCCGCCCGGTTTTCCGCGCCCTATCTTGCCGAAGGCTCCTTCCCCGAAACTCTGGAAAAATTCATTATGGAGTGCCGGTGCCGCATGGCTTTTCCCAGATTTCACCGGCAGGATCTGCTGCTGGAGCTTACCCAAAGCTATCCGGACATTACGGCCATTGCCCAGCACATCACCGATTCGATCACACAGTCTTTGGAAATTTCCGGGCTGTGCGTCGACCACCGCATCCTGGTTCCCGGAATTCTCACCGCCAGAAGCGAATATGTCGCCGCCCATCCGGAGGTTCAGCCCGTCGCCATTTTGGTATGCCATCTATCCAGCGCCATTTCCGGGTATCTGTATATGCGCCTGAGTCAGCACTACGCCGGACGGCTTCGGATAATCGGCCCTTTCCCGGTATACAACAAAGCTCTGTGGCAGGCACTTCCCGGCGATTTTATCATCTCCACCGCAGATATGGCTTCCTTCCGCACGCTGCCTCTGCCCGCCGTCACCATCTCCCCCAGAACGGCGCCGGAGGATTTTCAGAAGGTGAATGCCATGTTTTACAGCATTACCCAGGCGCGGAGCTTTCCGCCCACAGGGAATACTCCCTGAGGCAATGGTGTTTTTCCGTTTTTCTGTGGAAAAACACCATTTGCTTTTTTGCTCCCGGCGGACTATGCTGTCTACATGGGTTTCGGACAATCCGCCGCCCAACTGCAAAGGAGAAAGTTATTATGGAATACTATGATATTCGGCACCAGGTTCTCTCGGCCATTCAGGAGGCCGTCTCCCTGGGGCTCATCCACGGCACCTCCGGCAACATTGCCGTTCGGGATCCCGCGTCTGGGAACATTGCCATCACCCCCAGCGGCATCGCCTACGCCACCATGACGGAGGAAGACATTGCCATTGTGAACCCCGACGGAAAATGGCTGGAGGGGAAATTCAAACCCTCCTCGGAAACCCCCATGCACACGTCGGTGCTCCGGGCTCGCCCCGACATCAACGCCACCGTACATACCCACGGAATGTTCTGCACCCTGATGGCCATGACCGGAGAGCCTCTGCGTCCCATCACCCCGCCCCAGGCGGAATTTACTCCCGTACCCATCGTTCCCTTCACCATGCCAGGCACCAACGATCTGGCCGGCGCCGTGGTTCAGGCACTGGGAAGCCGTGGTCGGGCAGCGCTGTTGTCCAACCACGGAATGTTCGCCTGCGGCAAGAATATCAAGGCCGCCATGGCCGCTGCCATCTACACAGAGGAAATGGCACAGACTACCTACTATGCCAAGCTTCTGGGCTGCTATAAGCCCATGTCCCCGGAAGCGGAGGCTGCCATGCAGGCGCTGATCGCCAAGGATCAGGCCGTTTAATACGATTTCCTGATTAGAATCCTTGATTTTAATCAGGAAGGCATCGCCTATTGGCGCTGCCTGTTTTGTGATTTGCAAGGAAAGAGATCACAAAACAAGTCTCATATGAACTCCTTGTCCTTCGGACAATTAAAAATTTTTTAAAGATTTTAATTGGAGTTCAGTATAACTCCCCTGGCGTTTTTCCCGGCAGATGCCGGAATGAAACTATGATTTCCCCCTCCTATTGATCGGCAAATGCCGCAGCTTTCTTCGGTAAGGCTGCGGCATTTGTCTGTTCTATGCCCGCAGGATCATGATGAAGAAGGCTGCCAAGGGGCAGTGCCGCGAATGGGATCCAATCGCGGCCACAGCCCTCCGGCAGCCTTCTTTTTTCGTTTTACAGCGCACGCAGGAACGCGTAGTCCCGTTTGGCAAACTCCATGGGGTTGCCCTCGTGGCCATAATAGCCGAAGAACTCACGTTCGCTGATATAGGCTGCGCAGCCGCCGGGCTGCGCCTCCGCGGCGTTCTTCACGTCCTCCCAATCGATGATGCCCTGACCCAGCTCGCTGTTCCAGGAGCGGGAATTGCAGAGGATCTCGATCTGTGCGGGAGAGAATACCGGTGCGCCCTTGACAAACTTCTTGTCGTCAGCGGAAGCGGCGGCCACCTGCATCATCTCCATAACCTTCTTGGGGAAGTGATCCAGATCATCGTCGCAGGTCGCCACGGCGTTGCACTCCTTTACATGCAGCACGGGGAACCGGCCGGAATGGGCGCGGATCAGATCGCCGGTGTTTACACCCGCCCGGGCAGCCCAGCCCACGTCCAGCTCAAACTTTACAAGGGCGGGATCCGTAAACTTCAGCAACAGATCATACAGCGTATGCTCGGGATCGTCTGCCGCACGGCGGAACTCGGAGGCGTGGTTGTGTACAATGCCCGTCAGTCCGAACTCCCGAAGATGCTCGCACATCTGGGTCATCTGCTCTGCACTGCGCTTGCAGTCGTCCACGGTGACCAGATGATCCAGGGGACGGACGTCGGTAAACTGCGCGCCGAATTCCTGGGCAAAAGCGCGGTCTTCATCGTCCCGCAGGCTGTGGAACGAAATGATACGAATGCCAAGATCATTGATAAACTTGTGGAAATCCGCCTTGCTCAGTCCACCGGTGTTGGTACCCATGGCTTCGATTCCGTCAAAGCCGATCTCTGCCAGTCCCTTAATGGCATCCAGGACGCCCTCCTTGGACGTCTTCAGAATGGAATAAACCTGGGAATAAACCTTATTTTCCATATTGCTTCCTCCTGTTTTCATTGTATTGCTTCAGTTTGCCCGTATAGGGTTCGCTGAGAATTTTGCGCAGCATCACGTGATGCCGTCTTACCTGCTCCGGGCCGTCAGGGTAAATCTCCAGCCCCGGCTCCCGGAAAAAGCCGTGGCCTTCGTACTCGCTGGAAATCCAGCCGCTGTAGCCGTAATCCCGCAGCACCCGAACCGCGGCGACGGTGTCAATGTTGGGGTCTGCGTAGCCGCCCTCTCCGTCCTCCACCATTTCGTAGAACTTGGCATGGATATGGACGATCTTGTCCATGTACTCCGCCAGCCACATAGGATTGTCGTAGGACAGCCGGGCATTTACCAGGCCGATCTCCAATGGTCCGCCGCCCATTTTGCGAACCTTTTCCTCCAACTCAACGGATCCCTCCGCACCCCGGGTCATCATTTCCTCGGGAGATGCGTTTTCCAGGATCACGTTGGACATAGCCCGTTTCTTGGCGTTCTTCTTATATTCCTCCACGATAAAATCGCAGATCTCCGGATCTGCGCCGGCGCGGAGGGCGGCCGCAACGTTGATGGTCAGCGGCCGCAGACCGAAGATCCCGAAGTCCGGGATGATCCCTGCGTATTTTGTCCCCGCCTTGTCGATGCGCTCCATCCAGTCCAATGCCCAGCGGGACTTCATGGTAAGCGGCGCGTGGATCTCCAGCCCCAGCTTCACATTGTAGTCCTCCGCCATGGGAAACGCCTTTTCCAACACATCCAGCGGCGTATTGGCAAGGACACGCGCCGTGGTAAATCCCAGACGGTTCGCAACGGACAGATAATGCTCCATTTGGTTGAGCTGCTCCCGCTCTGTCAGCGTGCGGTTGCGGAACAGATTGAAATCGTCGAAAATATCCGCACAGGTAGGCTCCAGGCCGTACTTTTCCAGCAGATCGTACCACTGCTCCACAAATTCATCCGACAGATGCATGAAGTTTCCACCGGGGAGCATTTGCTCAAGGATCGCCTCATATCCGGTTCCCCCGGCAGCGGACAGCGCCGCCATCGTATCTTCCAGGGTCATAAGTCCCAGCGCGTATTCATCCTGATAGCTGTAAGAGGATGCGCCCAGCCGAATTGCCATTTATGCCTCCTCCTTCAACGTAAGCGCAAGCTCTTCCCCGCAGTACATGACCCGGGGCATATAGCTGATGCGCAGTCCCGCGTAGGCTCCTACCCGGTGCTTTCCGGGCGTCAGCGGCACGTCCGTTTCCACGGTCAGGGTGATGGGCTGGTCGATGAGCCAGTAGATATCCGTTACCGTCTCCATCTCCTCTGGGTGGAAGGTAAGTCCCTCCGATGTGACCGTCAGGTTCTCATATACCTTACCGTCCACCTGGATGTGGAAGCCGCCCACCAATGCCAGCGGCAGACTCCGGTATTCCGGGATTCGAAGCCGAAGGGAGAACCCGATCGGCTTTCCGTCCCGAAAGGCTCTGCGAAAGCTTTCTTCACAGATCACGTATTTTCTGGGAACAAGCCATTTTTCCATCGCACGCCTTCCTCAGATCACAAACTGCTCCATATAGCGCTTGGACAGAATCAGCGAATTCAGCACATCCTGCTGACTCTTTTCAAACGAGCGGTCTTCGATCTCCAGGCAGACATAGCCGTCATAGCCGATGTCCGTCAGAGCGGAAATGTATTTGCTCCAATCCACGTCTCCCAGACCGGGAATCTTGGGGGACATATAGTCCAGCGGGTAGGCCATGGTTCCGCAGGCCGCCAGCTTCTGCTTATAGAGCTTGATATCCTTTACGTGGACATGGAAGATCTTATCCCGAAAATCGTAGATCGGCTGAATGTAATCCATCATCTGCCACACAAAATGAGACGGGTCATAGTTGATGCCGAAGCAGGGGCTGTCAATGATGGCGAACATCTCTTTCCACAGCACGGGTGAAGTAAAGAGATTCTGTCCGCCGGGCCACTGATCCGGGCCAAAAAGCATGGGGCAGTTCTCAATGGCGACCTTGACGTTTTTCTCCTCCGCCTTGCGGATGATGCCCGGCCAGATCTGACGGAACAGCGCCATGTTTTCCTCCACGGTTTTGTTCTGATCCCGGCCGATAAAGGTCGTCACCATATTGACCCCCAGCATTGCAGAGGCGTCGATCACCTTTTCCAGATGGGCAATGGCTGCGGCACGCTTCTCCGGATCCGGATCCATGGTGTTGGGATAGTAGGCAAGAGCGGAGATCTCCACGCCCTTTTCCCGGCACACGCTGCGGATCCGCTCCGCCTCCGCTTCATCCATGTTGGTCACATCCAGATGGCTTACACCGGCATAGCGGCGTTCCGCCTTTCCTCTTGGCCAGCAGGCCACCTCCATGCAGCGGAAGCCCGCCTTGGAAGCGAAGTCAATGGTCTGCTCAAAATCATAATCCTGCAAAATCGAGGTAATAAATCCAAGCTTCATATTTTACGCCTCCTGAGAAACATCCACCCAGCCGCCTGTCTGAGCGCTGCGCAGGGTAGCCTCGCACAGCTGCGTCTCCCGCAGGCCATCTCTCAAGGTGGCATAGTCGTACTCGCCTTCGCCGCTCAAGCTGGCGTAGAACTGACGGAACGCATGCTTAAAAGCGTCCGGGAAGCCCTCGATATGGCCGCCGGGATAGGAAGAATTGGCGGCAGAGGGACGGCTCAGCAGCCCGGGATCCTTTGCCATGATCTCATTGGGCTTCTCCCGGTAACCGATCAGCAGATTGTTCAGATCCTCGGATGTCCATACGGCGGACTTCTTGCTGCCCGCTACATTGATTACCATGGTGTTCTTCCTTCCGGCAAACACCTGGGATACCATCAGCGTGCCAATAGCGCCGTTTTCAAACTCGAACAGAATCGCGGCCTGATCCTCGGTGTCGATGGGTACGTCAACATAGGAAGCATCCGCACCGGCGGAGCCAAAGGTCTCGACCTTTCCGGTAGGCTTTTTTCGGACGGGATACACCGTGCTGAAGGACGCGCAGACCCGCCGCACCCGGGTGCCGGAGACAAACTCCGCCAAATCCATCCAGTGGGAACCAATGTCCGCCACCGCACGAATGGGGCCGCACTGATTGCTTTCCAGCCGCCAGGAATAGTCCGTCTCGAACTGAAGCCAATCCTGCACGTATTCGCCGTGAATGGAGAAAATCCGTCCCAATTCTCCGGATTTTACCATTTGGTGGATCTGGTTTGTCATGGGATAAATCCGGTTGTGGAAGTTTACCATGCCCTTGACATGCTTCTCTTCCGCCAGGGCAACCAGTTCCTTCGCCTGCTCCAGGGTTGTGGTAAAGGGCTTTTCGCAAATAAAGTTGACGCCGTGCTCAATGGCGCACTTCGCGATTTCATAGTGGGTGTGATTGGGCGTGCAAATATGAATGGCGTCCAGCTCCAATTCATCGAGCATCTTTCGGTAGTCGGAATACGCTCTGGGGATATTCATCTGCTTCGCCTTTTTCTCCGCGCCGAAGGCATCACACAGGGCGGCTATTTCGACATTGCCCAGCCGCCGCAGAGCCTCAACATGCGCCGCGCCGATAAAACCGGCGCCGATAACTGCTGCTTTGTACATCTTTTCACCAGCTTTTCGTTAAATTCCGTTAAAAGGGATGCTGCTCTTCAAAAACCTTCTGCCAGCTGTCGTCCCGCTCCTCCATCACTTCGATCCAGTTGCCGTCAGGGTCAGATACCCAGCAGATATAGTTCCGATCCGCGCCGTAGCGTCCCCGGATCACGGAGTCGTCCTCCAGAGGAATGGCCTCGGGCTTAAAGGGCGCAAAAACCACCTGAACGCCCTGCTTCTTCCACTCCAGCGCCGTTTTGTAAATGTCACCCACCAGGAAGGACAGATGGGCAAAGAAATCGTCCTTGTCGTGATCCAGATGATCTCTGGGGGTCAGCGGATGATCCGGATAGATCTGGAACAGCTCCAGATATTGCAGCTCCGTGACCCGCACATAGGTCAGCCACACTCTGCCATCCGGCAGGTTCAGGGAGAAGACCTTCTCGCAGCCCAGCTTCTCGTAAAAAGCTACGGACTTCTCCATGTCGGTCACATGCAATGCCAAATGAAACAGCTTGCTAAATTCACGCATCGTCTTTACCTCCTCAGTCGCAGATGGGGTTGGCTTTTTCAAACTGCTCCTGCAGGGAGCGTCCGGAAAGCTGCATAACCTCAATGTAATGGCCGTCCGGATCCTCCATCCAGGCGATCAGGCAGCCGTCTTCTCCCATGTGGGGGGTAAAGGGTTCCAGGCAGATGGGCTTTGCCTCAATGGGATTGTTCACCAGCGGATGTCCCTTGGCCGCCAGATCCCGGCAGGTGCGCTCCAGGTCCTCCGTCAGCAGAGCGAAATGGTGGAACGGAGAGTTGGGTTCCTTATGGATCTTCCGCTCCTTTTCCAGGCCCGCGTTCCACAGCTCGATATAGGAATTGGGGCTGACGCGGATATAGGTGATCTGCGGGATCTTATCATCCCCGGGCAGAACCTCCTGGCCGAACATCTTCTTCATGTCCGCGCTGTAGATCACAAATGCCTGATCAAATCCGCAGACATTTACATAAAAATCTACCATTTCGTCCCACTTTTGGGTGGGAAAATTGATATGAAATAAGGATTTCACATTTCTCATTTGGTTTTCTCCTTTCGGTTCCGACTGCTTACTTGCTTTTCTCCTGATTCTTTACACGCAGACGGTCAATAATTTTCGTACCCTGGACATCCAGGATGACGGCAATAACAATGATGACGCCCTTGGCGATCTTATGCCAGTTGGCATTGACATCCAAAAGATTCAGTCCGTTGGAAATCAGCTGAATCAGCAGACAGCCGATAACGGTTCCCGGTACATTGGCAACGCCGCCGTTCATGGGCGTGCCGCCGATGACCACAGCCGCAATAGTGTCCATCGCCGTATCCGAACCGGCAGTGAGCTGCGCGGAGGAGGCACGGCCTGTGGTGACCAGAGAAGCGACCGTAACGCAGGCGCCCATGATCACCGCGATCAGGAACTTGTTCTTGGTAATGTCAATGCCGCAGACTCTGGCAGCATTCTCATTGCCGCCCATAGCCAGCGCATGACGGCCGAACATGGTTCGCTTGATCAGGTAAGTAAATACGATCGCGATCAGGATCATCAGATAGATCTGGAAGGGAATTCCCAGAATGGTTCCCTGTCCGATGAAGCGCATCCAGTTGCTGATACCGGCAACGGACTGACCGCCGGACACCAGCCACATAATGCCGGTGTACACATAGCCCGTGGCCAGCGTCAGAATAAAGCCGGGCAGGGCGAACTTCTGAATCAGCCAGGTGTTCAGGCACAGACCCGCAACGCCAACCGCGAGACCGGCCAGGACGATCACCACAGGGTTCATATGCAGCTTGGTATCCATCAGCGCCATAATAACGCCGGACAGCGCCATCAGGTTGCCCACGGACAGATCCATACTGCCGGAGCCAAGCAGCAGCGTAAAGCCGATGCCCATGATGGCAAGACCGCAGGTCTGCCGCAGAACGTTCAGGAGATT
Organism: uncultured Eubacteriales bacterium; assembly: GCA_900546075.1. Taxonomy (GTDB): domain Bacteria; phylum Bacillota; class Clostridia; order Oscillospirales; family Oscillospiraceae; genus Faecousia. Next base: position 34,359 of record URBH01000011.1, read on the forward strand.
GCGCACCGTCAGAAAATAGGGAGAGATCACAGACAGCGCAATGAACAGCACGATCAGCAAAATCAGCGCCTTATTGTTCAGCATAAAGCGGACGACCGACTCCATGCTCATTTTCTTTTTTTGTTCCATGTTTTTTCTCCTCTCACCCGAGTACATACTTACCCAGCGTTTCCTGGGTGGCTTCTTCCCGTCCGCAGGTATAGACGGCGTTTCCTTCCCGCATGACCACGATCCGGTCTGCCATGCCCAGCAGCTCGGGCATTTCCGAAGAAATCAGAATGATCGACATTCCCTGCTCCACGAAGCTGCTCATCAGACGATGGATCTCACTCTTGGAACCAACGTCAATGCCTCTGGTCGGCTCGTCCAGAATCAGGATTCTCGGTGCCGTCATGACCCAGCGCCCGATGATCACCTTTTGCTGGTTGCCGCCGGACAGGGAATCGATTCTCTGATTCCTATCCGACACCTTCACCTGCATGGTTTTGATCATATCGGAGCAGGCAGCCTCTTCTTCCTTTCGGCGGATGCTGCCAAGGAACTTGCTGCTGAATTTTTTCAGATAGGCAATGGTCATATTGTCCTTCACCGACATCTGTGCCACAATGCCCCGGCGCAGCCGATCCTCCGTAACCATGCCGATTCCCAGCTCTACCGCTGCGGAAGGAGACGAAATGGTCACCTTCTTGCCGTCCAGATAGATCTCACCCGCATCCGGCTGATCGATGCCGAAAATACAGGAAGCGACCTCGCTGCGCCCCGCGCCTTCCAGGCCCGCAAAGCCCAGGATCTCGCCCTTGTGCAGCTGGAAGCTCACATCCCGGAACTTTCCGTACCAGGAAAGATTCTGAACGTCCAGAATGACTTCTCCGATATTCGGTTCGGACTTGGGGAACAGGTTCGTCAGCTCCCGCCCGACCACCATGGAAACGATGGTGTTGTGGTCAATCTCGGAAATGGCTTTTGTTCCAATATAATGGCCGTCCCGATAAACCGAGAGCCGATCACAAATTTCCATGATCTCCTCGATTTTGTGGGATATGTAAATGATCGCCACGCCCTGCTCCGTCAGTCTGCGGATCATCCGGAAGAGGATCTTTACCTCATTCACAGACAGCGAGGACGTCGGCTCGTCCATAATAATCAATTTTGCGTCGCAGGCAACCGCCCGAATGACCTCGATCATCTGGCAGGCCGCCATGGAGACTTGCCCGGCTACATCGTTGTAGCGCAGAGAGATCCCGTATTCATCAAAAAGCTCCTGGGTCTTCCGGTCTCTGGCAGCGTTGTCCAGATGACCGCCCTTGATAAAGCGCTCCTCCATACCAAGCCAGATATTTTCCGACGCAGTGAACTGCTGCACCAGATTGGTTTCCTGGTGGATCATGGAGATCCCGGCCTTCAGCGCGTCCGCGGGACATTTGAAATGAACTTCTTCGCCCATGAAGCGAATCGTACCTTCGTCCCGCTGTAAACTGCCAAAGATCGTATTCATCAGCGTCGACTTTCCCGCGCCGTTTTCTCCGATCACGCCATGGACTTCTCCCCTGCAAACCTCCAGCGACACTTTATCCAGAGCCTTTGTACCCAAAAAGCTCTTGGAAACGCCCTCAACAGACAAAATCACTTCATTTGTCATGTGCATGCTCCTTACCGGTCAAATTTCATATTCTGCCCCTTGCCTTTCGGCAAAGGGCAGAATATTGTGTTTACTTACTGCAGAAAGCTCTCATAGTTGCTCTCGTCAACCATGGTGTAGATCTTGGAAGCATCCGCGTAGGAGATCTTGTCCTCGCCCACTTCCAGGGTACCCTTCAGGCACTCGATCATGGAGTTGGCCATTGCTACACCGATCTCCATAACGTTCATGCGGACGGTTGCCGCCATCTTGCCTTCCTTCATCAGAGACAAACCGGTATCCTGACCGTCGGTACCCAGCAGCACGATCTCGCCTGTGCGGCCTACCGCGTCAATGGCATTGGCAACGCCCATGGCCATGTCGTCGTTGCCGCAGAAGATCACATCCACCTCGGGGTGAGAGGTCATCAGGCCTTCCGCCCAAGCCTGAGCAGTCTCGGTGATGTAGTTGTTGTCCTGCTCGACCACGATCTCGTAGTTGGTGCAGCCGGAGTTCTCCAGACCCCAGACAACGCCGTTGCGGCGTCCGGCGCCACCGGCGGTGGACATGGTGCCGTTGCACATTGCGATCTTGTAGGTCTTGTCAGGGTTCTTCTTCAGGTAGTTCTCAACGAACCAATCGGCCTGCATGTAGCCGGTCTGCTCATCGGAAGCATTGCAGTAACGGTAGGTATATGCATCGGAGTTTGCCACGGCACCCAGAGCCAGCTTTACGCCCGCATTGTAAGCGGATTCCAGAGAGCTGACGATGGCGTCCCGGTCGAAGCCCTGGATCCAGATCAGGTCACAGCCCTTGGTGACCAGGTCTTCCACGTCCGCGTTCTGCTTGTCGGTGCTGGAGTCAGCGGAGGTGATATAAACCTCAATGGGAATATCCGCGTTTTCCAGGGTCTCCTTCATCAGTCCGGACAATGCAGTCATGCCGGCGTCCATAACGAACATCGAAATGCCGACCTTGTAGGTCTCCTCTGCATTCTCCGTGGCAGGAGCGGCTGCGGTTTCATCGTCCGCAGCGGGGGTGGCGGTGGTTTCGACCGGAGTCTGACCGCAGGCAGCCAATGCCAGCGTCATAGCCAGTACCAGTAACAGTGCGACGATCTTCTTCATTGTGTTTTTCTCCGTCCCTTTGAGCATCAGGACAGAATCCTCCTTTTATTTGTTTTATTTTTTCAGAATTATTTCTTTTCTGAAAATTTTTTGTTCTTGGTTCTTCTCCCTCGAACTGGCTTTAGTTTACATCTGGCTATTTATTTTGTCAATGTTATTTTAATATCAGCGTTATAATTTGTAGTTATATACAAAACAGTTTTCTCTCGCTTGTGATTTCAACATATGACTTTTCAGTATTTTGAAAAGTTTTCATAATCTTTTCATCATTTCAAAAAGTTCTTGCTTTTTCTTTTCAAATAGTGTACACTAATTTCATATAAGAGAAGGGGGCGTGTCTCAGCTTGATTAATAAACGAGCATCCATTTCCTCTATCGCAGAAATTGCGGGCGTTTCTCCGGCAACGGTGTCCCGGGTTCTTAACCACCCGGAGACCGTTCGGCCTGATACGTTGGAAAAAGTTAGGAATGTCCTGAAGCAGTACGGCTTCCGCCATGAAAGCAACTCTGCTCCGACAGTCCAGGCTCCATTGGTTCTGGTCTGTCTCCCCACCATCGCCAATCCCTTTTACGGCCCCATCTTAAAGGGCATCCGTTCTGCCGCACATGCCCGCGGGTTTCATATCCTGGTTTTGCCGGAGGTCGTCTCCCAATCCACACCGCCGGCTCTGGACGAAATCCGGCAGTCCGCCAAGATCAGCGGCATCATCACCCTCAGCGCCAAGATGGACGAGTCTCTGCTGGAAACGCTGGACTCTTACGCGCCCGTTATTCAGTGCTGCGAGTACAACAGCCGCTCCTATGTCCCATATGTTGGCATTGATGACTTTGGCGCCGCCATCTCCGCGACCAATTATCTGATCACCTCCGGCCGTAACAAAATCGCTTTTGTAAACGGCCCTCTGGATTTCAACTATGCCCAGGAACGGCTCCGGGGCTTTGAGGCTGGTCTATTTAAGTACGGTATTGAGATTCCCGGCAGCTGGAAACTTTCCCTTCCCAGCATATCCTATGACGTAGGCTATGCCTCTATCTGCCAGTTGCTCAGCGGCCCCACACGCCCCAACGCTATCTTCGCGGCCTCCGACGTTTTCGCCATTTCCGCTCTGCGTGCCGCGAAGCGCTACGATCTGAAGGTCCCTCAGGACTTAAGCATCGTTGGCTTTGACAACATTGACATTACCGCCATCGTCTCCCCCACCATCACGACCATCAGTCAGCCGTGCTTCCAGATCGGATTTACGGCCTGTGAATCCCTGGCCAGCCGTATGGCAAACCCGGATACCCTTCCCCGTTCCATTCTTCTGGACACAGAGCTGGTCGTCCGGGAATCCACCCGTCCCTATAGAAATGCGGAACACGAAATCTGACGCGGCTTTCCGTCCAAACAGAGCTTCTTTAAGGAAGCTCTGAATAAATCGTCTTCGGCTGAACAGCGGATCTTTTTCCCCAGCTGTGCGGTATCAAAAGTGGGAAATACATACAGTATTCCTCCACTTTCGATACCTTCATCTGGTGAAAAATCTCTCGCTGTCAGCTCTCGCCGATTTAATCAGAGCTTCCTTAATAATCCAGCCGTGGGCGATCCGGAAGGATGTTTTTATAGCATTCTACGATCAGACCTGTTTCTTCCCGGAAATCCAGGAACGAGTAGTCCATCAGTCCGCCGATGCCCCGTCCCCGGATCCAGGGTGCTTTCCCCATTTCCTTTTTGTATTTTTCCAGAAGCTCTTCATACGGCGTGTTGGTGACTGCGGCAATATGGTGGATCCCCGGGCCGTGCTGTTCCAGCCAGGTCTTGAACGCGCTGTCTCCTATCGGCTCAATAAGCTCGATCTCCATGCCGTAAGCCTTAAGAAAAGCAAGCTTGCTCACGATTCCCGGCTCACGCTTGCCGTCGATTCTGAGGTCATCCGTCGGCGGCTGATCCCCGCGCATGTAGCTGACCTCCCAAGGCCCCATGCCCAGCATCTCTTCATAGTAGCGCACTGCTTTGTCAACGCTGCGGACAATAATGCCGATCTGCAAAAGTTGTTTGAATTCTGTTTCCATAACGTCTTCTCCTTTATCATTTTGGGGCAGAAGCACGTAGATCTTCGCGAATGCGCACCTACCCAAATGGTGCAAAAGATTTTCTGCACATCGCAAATGCACTTACGCGCTGCCGCCTTTCCGCTTTCATTCTAAAAATATCTCAGCAGTCAAGCAAATCTCATTTTTCCACATAGCATAGGAAATTACAAGCTCAACTCCCAAACCGGACTTCCAGATGTGGGAACGTTTAATCCATTAGAAACAAATAATCCGAACCTGTCTCTCATTGAGAACAGGTTCGGATCATTTCTTCCTTGTTACAAGCATTCTCGCAGAACTCCGGATGATGTTGTGTGTTAATTTATTCCATTTTCACCCATATTCTTATAGGATGCGTCCCAAATTAGCAGGACTTTTTCACGAACCGACAAGCAGCTCTTTGGGCTGTTTGTTAGTGGCTGCCATACGGCAGCCATCCTTTCGAGTCCCTCATGATACAAAAATTCCGGGGCATTCCGCAAGGAATGTCCCGGAACCTAGTACGCCGGAAGGAACTCGTTACACCATGGAGTTGGCGCCATCGAGCCGACGTCAAGCCAATGTCCACCGGACATTGGCATCTCATTGTTCGAATCCTAAAAAAGCAATAATCCGAACCCATCTCTCACCGAGAACAGGTTCGGATTATCCTTCTTTGGTACGGGTGCTCTTATAGGATTTTTCAAAAAAGCATTATTTCCCTAGACGTTTTTCAATTTCAAAGCAGCGAATTTCGTGTTTTTCTTGCTTCATATTCTCTCTCAAAAAGGCGATTGCTTCCTGGCAGTCGCCTTTTTGTGTAGCAAATAGGGTGGAAAATCGGCCCTAGCTTCCTTTGAGAGCGGCGAATAAAACGCCATCTGTGTGTTTTTACACGGAGGACTTTCGGAGGGAATGCAGGCCGATGAAACCACGAAAATCAACACTTATTTTTACCAAGAAGGAGGTCATACAAGTGGCTGTTTTCCGCATTGAGCGAAACCGGGATTATACGGTCATGTCCAACCATCACCTGCGGGACACAGAGCTGTCCTTGAAGTCTAAGGGGCTGCTTTCCATGATGCTGTCCCTCCCGGAGGAGTGGAACTACACCACAAGAGGACTGGCGGCCATCTGCAAAGAGGGGGCCGACTGCATCGGCTCGGCCCTTCGGGAATTGGAGCAGGCGGGGTATATTGTCCGCAGCCGGATTCGAGACAGCAAGGGCAAAATTGTGGACGTGGAGTACATCATCTACGAAACGCCTCATAAGTCCCGGCCACAGACGGCACCGCCGGAGCCGGAGCATCCAGATACGGAAAACCCGGATATGGATACCCCGTGTCCGGAAATGACCGCACAATTAAATAAAGATAGAGAAAAGAAAGATGGATCAAAGAAAGATTTAGAAAATGCGGATGAAATCCATCCTATCCCATCGTATCGCCCTTCCCAGGAAACGAGGATAGGAACGGATGGGATGGAAGTCAGAGATCGGTATCGGGATATCCTTCTGGAAAACATCGACTATGACGTTCTTATTCAGAATCCCCAGATCGATCAGGAACAGCTTAATGAAATTGTGGAGATCCTGGTGGATACGGTTTGCACCTCCCGGAAAACCATCCGAATTGCCAGCGACGATTTCCCGGTAGACGTTGTTCGTTCTCGCTTTTTGAAACTGACAGGCAGCCACATCCAGTATGTGCTTGCCTGCATGAAGGAGAACACCACCCGAATACGGAACATCAAGAAATATCTGCTGGCGGCTCTGTACAATGCCAGTCTCACCATGGGTAGTTATTATACAGCTCTGGTGCAGCACGATTTGGCGGAAGGAGGATAAATGCAGGAGGAAGTCACGGGCAAGTCCATTGCCCTTATCATCAGCTCCGCAAAAATGACGGAACAGATTTTAGACCGGGCTATCCGGGTCTACCTGAGTCAGAAAAAGCACCCCAAAATCTACCGAGGCAAGCAGACTCTAAAGCAGCTGGCCGGTCAGAACGCGGGTCTTTCCAATATCGAGATCACGGAGAAGAATATCCGGTGCTTTACCCTGACAGCGAAGAAATACCATGTGGATTTCGCACTGAAAAAGGACACCGCTTCGGAGCAGCCCCGGTATCTGGTGTTCTTCAAGAGCCGGGATGCGGATGCCATTACGGCAGCCTTCCAGGAGTTCACCGCTAGAAAGCTCAACCGGAAGCCATCTCTCCGAGCGCAGCTGGCAAAGGCCGTGAAGGAAGCGGAAATGCAGCCGAAACCTTTGGAAAAAGAGCTGGTCAAAGAAAAGGATCGAGGTGTGCTGCGGTAAACATCAAGAAATTTATTATCCCCAATATTCCCTATGTCCTGTTCGCCTACCTGGGTGGCAAGGCATCCCAAGCCCTTCGTTTGGCGCCCGGAGACGACTTTTCTTCCCGGCTGCTGCATTTAACGGAGGGCTTTTCTGCTGCCTTTACCAATCCTCTGCCCAGCATCCAGCCGGTGGATATCCTCTGGGGCATTGCCTCTGGGGTGTTCCTGTGGCTGGCTGTGGCGATTCGGCGGCAGAATCAGAAGAAATATCGGCACGGAGTGGAATACGGCAGCGCCCGGTGGAGTGCATAATTTTAAGTGTAAATGACACATACATGGACGCACAGGAGGTTAT
>URBH01000012.1 GCA_900546075.1 uncultured Eubacteriales bacterium
GGCCGCCGGTGGCGGCGAGAAATGTATGGACTTACGTTTTTTGCGGCTACGCCGCAGGCTGCTGAAACAGCAGCCGGATAAAACGGTTTTTAACCGTTTTATGAAAAACCAGTATAAGGCAAACTCCGGCTTCGGACAGTTTAATGGAGGGGAATATGAAAAACAAAAAAATATCCAAAAGAATCATCAGAAACAATCTGGTCGCCTACTCGTTCGTTATCGTCAGTCTGGTGACGCTGCTGGTGCTGGTTTACATCCCCATGATCTCCACCGTGGATTACAGCTTCCGCCGCATCGGCATGGTCGGCGTGGGCGAGGATGCCTGGATCGGTCTGGAAAACTACCGGATGCTGTTCTCCCAGTCCACCTTCTGGAAGGCCATCGGCAACACCATTCTCATGGCGGTCATGGGTCTTCTGACCATTCCTGTGGGCTTCCTTCTGGCGGTGCTGGTCAACAGCCTTGGCCGCAGCCGATTGCAGGAATTTTTCCGGGTGGGCTTCTACCTGCCTAATATCATCACCGGCGTTTCCGTGTACCTGATTTTCCGGGTGGTGCTGATGACCGACGGCGGTCTGCTGAACAATGTGCTCAGTGCAATCACAGGCCGGCAGGTATCCATCGGCTGGCTGGCAGACCCCAAATTCGCCCGCTGGGGCGTCACCATCATCTGGGTCTGGATGAACGCGGGCTACTCCATGCTGATGAATCTGGCAAGTCTTCAGGCCATTCCCACCGATCTGTATGAGGCAGCCTCCATCGACGGCGCCAACGCCATTCAGAAGCTCGTCGCCATTACCGTCCCCAATATGAAGTCCTGCTTCGCCCTGCTGTTCGTCACCGGCATGATCAACGGGCTGGCAAGATTCACGGATATTTACATCCTGGGCGGTATGGACTGCTACGGCGGCGCGGGCGGCACCTTGCAGACCATTCTGATGTACGTCTTCCAGTTCAGCTTCGAGACGCCCAACTATGGCGTGGCCTCCGCCGGTTCCATGGTTCTGTTTGCACTGGTCTTTGTGATGACAATGATCAACGTCAAGCTCACCGGCTTCCTGAAAGACGAGGTGTAACTCATGAAAAGAGCGAAATATAAGCGTTATATCACTGCCGTGGTGCTGTTTGTGATTCTGGCGATCATCCTGACCCCGCTGCTGTGGTCCATCTCCATGTCCTTTGACAAGACGGCGACCACCCATCTGCCGGAGTTCTCCCTGATTCCCCACGAGCCGTCCACCTTCAACTACAAGGCTGCGGCCAAGATGATCGATCTGCCGCAGTATTTCAAAAATACGGTCATCGTCGTGGTGGTGAACACCTTCCTCGCGGTCATGTTTTCCATGATGTGCGGCTTTGCCTTCGCCAAGCTGAAATTCGTGGGCAAGAAGTTCTGGTTCATCTTTATGCTTGCGGTCATGATGGTTCCTTTTGAATCCCGCTTGGTGCCGCTGTTCCTGCAATACCGGGACTGGGGGCTGCTGAATACCTGGTGGCCGCTGATTCTGGGTCAGTTCGCCTATGTTTACGGCACCTTCTTTGCCCGTTCCTACATCAGCTCCATTCCGGATTCCCTGGCGGAATCCGTCTATATCGACGGCGGCAGCGAGTGGCGGGTTTTCTTCAGCGTCATTATCCCGCTGTCCAAGCCCATCATGTCCACCCTCGCCATTTTGCAGGTCATCTCCAACTGGAATGCCTACCTGTGGCCTATGGTCGTTATCCGGGATTACAAAAAGCAGATGATTTCCGTGGGCGTGGCGCTGTTCAACGCCAACCAGAACGCCATGTACTACGGCCCCAGAATGGCGGTGGCCGTCCTCAGCGCCATCCCGCTGGTGATCCTGTACCTGATTCTGCAAAAGCACATCGTCGCCAGTATTGCCGTAACCGGCATCAAACAGTGATATATATGGGAAAGCCCGTGTATATAAATTAAAAACTAGGAGGAAACACAATGAAAAAGCTCACCGCATTGCTGCTGGCTCTGGTCATGCTTCTGTCCCTGACGGCCTGTGGCGCAAAAGTAGACGCACCCGCAACGGAAGCTGCTACGGCTCCGGCACCCGCTCCCGATGAGGCGACTGCCGCTCCTGCGGCCAACAACGGCCTGGACCCCAACGAGAAGGTCACCCTGCATCTGTACGGCACTGCAAACTTCATTGATGTTGGTGCTGAAGGCACGATCGACCTGGTCTCCGGCGTCGAGATGCCCGGTTACAATGAACTGATCGCGGCATGGAACGAAAAGTATCCCAATGTCGAGGTTGTCGTGGAGACCTGCCCCTGGGACAACTGGATCACTTCCATCCAGACCGCTGTCCTGTCCGGCGGCGTTGACATCATCCTGCACGGCGCAACCCTGACCGAGCTGTGCGAGCCTCTGGATCCCTATCTGCAAAGAGATTCCGAGTATGCCGATAAGCTGTTCGCTACCGAGAACCGCCGCTTCGGCGACCTGAGCAAGACCATGGTTTCCGGCATCCAGTACGTCATCGAGCCCTCCATTGCATACGTTGATATGGACATTCTGGATCACTACGGCGTGGAAGCCCCCACCGCCGACTGGACCTGGGAGGATCTGATCAAGATCGCAGAGGCCTGCACCGGCACCGACCCTGTTACCGGTGAGGAGACCTACGGCGTCCAGCTGTGCTACACCCACACCGCCAACATCTTCCAGAACTACTACCAGCTGGCGATGGCCTACGGTGCCAAGCCCATCACCTACGGCGCTACCGCGGCAGAATCCACCATCGACTTTACCGATCCCGCTCTGCCCAGAGTGTTTGCTGATATCGAGCGCCTGGCTGCCTGCTGCGCGCCCAACGTCAGAGAAGGCGCCAACGTCGTCGCCGACCTGACCCCCGAGAACAATGCCGCGATCCGCTGGAGAACCCTGGCTTACGACCAGTACCGCAAGATCGCTGCTGCCGGTATCGAAGACCGCTTCCTGTTCCTGCCTCTGCCCGTCGTGGAAGCCGGCGACATGGCCGGTTCTCAGTCCACTTACTTTGGCTCCTACAACATGGCCATTGCCAACAATTCTCAGAACAAGGAGTGGGCGTGGGAGTTCATCAAGTGGATGACCACCGACCCCGCTGCCGTTGAGTGGACCGTTGCCACCGGCGGTATCCCCAACTGCGAGTACGGCATGGATCTGCTGGAAGGCAAGATGGGCGAGAAGGCCGCTGCCCCCATGCAGGTTCTCAAGTCCATGCCCGAGGGCTTCTGCAATACCACCAACGCCTGGTATGACAACGTCAACTTCGGCACCTTCTCCACCTCCCTGGTCACGGTTCTGAAGGATCTGGTTTACGGCACCACCAATGCTGAGCAGGCTCTGGCTGCCTGGGAAGCCGCTACCAACGAGTACATGGCTTCCATCAAGTAATTTTCGCGAAAAGCAAGATTATGGGGCGGGGACGAAAGTCCCCACCCCGACGATAAAAGAGCCTGTGCATGTCATCGGCTCATTATCTGACCGGGACTGCCATTTTCCGGCAGTTAAGGCACAATTGTGATGAATGACGATCTTGAGAAAAAGATTTGCGGTCTGATGAAACAGGCCGTACAGAATCAGCAGACGGCGGGCGTAAGCCTGCTGGTGAGAAAAGACGGCGAAGAGCTGTTTTTCGGCGTCTGCGGCTATGCGGACATCGAGAAACAGGAAGCGCTGGGAAGAGACCACATTTTCAGGCTTTTCTCCATGACCAAGCCCGTTACAGCTGTGGCGGCCATGATTCTGGTGGAGCGGGGAATGCTGGATCTGAATATGCCTGTTTCCGAGGTTCTGCCCGGTTTTGCCGGGGCGAAGGTGATGGAAGACGGCGTCCCGGTGACGTCGCAGCGTCCGGTGCGGGTGCTGCATCTGCTGAACATGACCTCCGGACTGACCTACGGGGAGGAACCCACCCCGGAAGGGCGGCAGATTCTGAGGCTGATCGATTCCTGCATGGCGCTTCTGCATACCGACCGGTGTGTCAGCACGGTGGAATTTGCCAACGCTTTGGGACAGATCCCCCTGGCCTTTGCGCCGGACAGCTCCTGGTGCTACGGCTTTTCGGCGGATGTGCTGGGCGCCGTGATCGAGGAAGTTTCAGGAATGCGGTTCGGCGCGTTCCTGGAAGAGAATCTGTTCAAGCCCTTGAATATGAAAGATACAGGCTTTTATGTGCCTGACGAAACATACAGCCGCCTGGCAGCTGCTTATGAGACGGCAGAGGATGCCAGCCTGCGGCGCTACGATGGAGACTATCTGATGATCCGCAATAAGGCGGACGCACCGCCCCGGTATCAATCCGGCGGTGCCGGGCTGCTCTCCACCATCGATGATTACGCACGCTTTGCCCAGATGCTGCTAAATGGCGGCAGTCTGGACGGGACAAGGATTCTGTCACCCAGGACGGTGCAGTACCTGACCTCCGGAGAGCTGACACCGCCCCAGCAGGCGGCCATGCGCCGCTTTGGCGGGCACGAGGGCTACACCTATTCCCATCTGCTCCGGCGCCTGATCGACCCGGGACAGGCCTGCCTGATGAGCGAGGCGGGGGAGTACGGCTGGGCGGGGTGGCTTGGCTGCTACTTTGCCAACATCCCCGGACAGAACATGACCATTTTGCTGATGCAGCAGAAAAAGGGCGCGGGGACCTCGGCATTGACCCGAAAAATCCGCAATATTCTGTCTGCGGAACTGCTTTGAGAAGGAAGGCCTATGTCAAAATTATTCCGTATGGACAGTCCTCTGATGCGCTTTCTGACAAAGATTGCGGATCTGATGGTGCTGAATATCCTGTTCTGCGTCACCGGCATTCCGCTCATCACCATCGGCGCCTCCTGGACGGCGCTGTATTCCGTGACGCTGAAAATGGTGCGCGACGAAGAAGGCTCCGTTTCCCGCAGCTACTTCCGCTCGTTCCGTCAGAATTTCAGGCAGGCGACGCTGCTCTGGCTGGGGATTCTGGTGGTGCTGGCGCTGCTGGTGCTGGACATCCGCGTCCTGAACGGCATGGCAGGGGGGACGGCGCCCGGGCTGCTCCGGGTGGGTGTAGAGATACTGGCGCTCCTTGGTATTATGGTGCTGCAATATCTGTTCCCGTCTCTGGCAAGATTTGAGGCATCCCTTGCCGACACGCTGAAAAACGCCTGCATGATGGCGCTTGCGCATCTGCCCAAGACGGCACTGATGACGGCGGCCGTCGTCGGCGCGGCATGGATTACGCTGATCAACAATACCACCATTGCCGTCGGACTGATGGTGTGGCTGCTCATCGGCTTTTCCCTGATGGCCTTCGGAAATTCCGGAATTTTGAGGAAAATTTTTGACAACTATGTGCCAAAAGCGTAAAACCTGTTGAAAAACAGAAAAATACGAAAACTTTTTAACAAGAGGAGAGAATGCTATGGATCAATCCAGCGGTTATTTGCCCAAGGTGATGGAGCTGCTCAACAAAATCGAAACGGAGCAGTACGACAACATCCGTGCCGCCGCAAAGCTGATGGCCGATGCCATTGAGAACGATCGTCTGATCAACGTCTACGGCGGCGGCGGTCACACCACTCTGCCTGTCGGCGAGATGTTCTTCCGCGCCGGCGGCCTGTGCAACATCAACCCCTGCATGGAGACCGGCTTGTCCGTATTCAACCAGGCGCAGAAGTACCTGGCGCTGGAGCGCTGCGTCAATTATGGCCGCGCCATTATGGAATATTACAATCTCCAGAAGGATGACGTGCTGATTGTTTATCACAACATCGGCACCAACGCCGCTACCATTGACGCCGTCATGCAGGCCAAGGAGCGGGGGGCGAAGATCATCGCTGTTTCCTCCTCCGACTGGCAGAAAAACATCCCTCTGGATTATGAGCTGCGTCACCCGTCCCATAAGAACCTGTTCGATTTCGCCGACGTCTGCATCGACGACTATAACCCCCTGGGCGACACCGTGGTCAAGCTGGAGGGCTTCGATACCCCCATCGGCCCCATTTCCAACATGACCGACTTCTATATTGTCCACCGCCTGGAGATCGAGTGCGCCAAGGAGTGCCTGGAGCGGGGCATTGAGCCTCCCTTCTGGCGCAGCGCCAACGTCCCCGGAGGCGATGAATTCAATCGTAAGAATCTTACGAAGTACAGCCCCCGTATCAAAATGCTGTAAGAAAAAGGAGCGCGAATTATGGATCACAAATTCATTCCCTATCTGACCGAGCTTGCCGCCAAGTATTCCGTGGCGGACAATGTGCAGGTCGAGCTGGAAGAAGGTGCCATCAAGGTATCCTGCGACAAAGGCAGCTACCGCTTCTTCTATGACTTTGGCAAGGCACTGCCCCAGGACGGTTTCGTGAATGTCCCCCTGTACCACTGGCAGTTAAAGCGCCGCTATGTGGAGCTGCGGAACATTCTGGACACCGAGATGGTCAAAAATGCGCTGGCAATGCGCATTCACCACATTGTCTCCCCCGACGAATTCACCCGCAGCCTGAAGGACATCATCGTTTTTGAGACCAATCTGGTGGAGTTCGTCACCCATCAGAGAATCGAAAAGGTCTTCTCCGATTTCAGCGGCGACGTTTACGCCAACTGCATCCTGTCCACCGACGGCAACGTGAAGGTGAGCATGGAGCTGGGCTTCTCTCCCGAAGGCTCCCAGCCGGTGCTGCTCCATGAGATCATCGGCAAGAACGGTCTGGCCTGCGACGTGGTGGTGGATACCCAGACCCAGCAGTACCCCATCTATGTTTTCAAGGGAAAGGAAACCCTGACATACACCGATATCGACGCCGAGCTGTATGACATGGAGAATACCCAGGTAGACTCTGTCCGGTTCATCCTGTGGGCGCTGTCCGACATCAGCCGTATTGAGGCGCTGCGCGAAAACTATGCACACATCGAGAAGGTCTATGAGGCCGCGCTGGCAGCCAACGCCAGTGTCCGTTACACCAAAGTGGAGGGTTAAATATGAGACAGGTGAATTTGGCAATTTCCTCTCTGACCCATGCCCACGTGCGCAAATACTATGCGACGCTGGATTCCAACGCCAAGCTGAACTGGGTCGCCGTCTCCTGCGCCAACGAGGCCGTGGCCGAGGACTTCAAGCTCTATGGCTATGATATTCCCATCTACATGTCCACCGAGCAGATGCTCAGGGAGCATCCTGAGATCGACGGCGTGGTTATTGCCAGCGAGAACCATCAGCATTTTGCCGACATGGAGCTGTGCGCCAAGTACGGCAAGCACATGCTGTCCATGAAGATTCCCACCTTTGATCTGAAAGAGTACGACCGTATGATCCGGATGGTGGAGGAAAAAGACCTGATCTGCCAGGTGGAGCTGGAAATGCACTACAATCCCTCCTGCCGCCGGGCCATCGAGCTGGCGCGTGACGGCGCCATCGGCAAGATTATCTCCTTCAACGCCACCAACATCACCCTGTCCCCCGTGTGGGCATTCCCCTGGCAGGGCGTGCCGGAGCGTTCCTACGGCAAGCGCGTTCCTCTGAAGGAAGGCGACCCCCGTTTCCGCGGCGGTGCTCTGAGCGACCATCCCCATATCTTTGATATGCTGCGCTGGTGCACCGGCTCCGACTTTGACTATGTCTTTGCCGATGTGGCCGACAACATCCGCGACATTGAGGAAGAGGACGTGCTGTACGTCACCGGTCAGATGAAGAACGGCTGCAAGTTCCTGCTGGATCCCAGCTGGTCCCGTCTGGAAGAAAAGCTCAAGCGCCCCGGCCCCGGCTGGGAAATCCTGCCCAAGCGCATGGAGGTTAACTTCTCCATCGTCGGCACCGACGGCGTGATTCAGGCCGACTGCTTTGGCCCCAACGTGTACTTCAACGGCGGCCCCAACAACCGCTACACCGTCCAGTACACCTATTTCGACGAGTGGATCGGCATGATGGATGAGTTCCATGACTGCATCCTGAACCACAAGCAGCCCAAGATCAACCTGCAGTGGCACCGCCAGACCGTGGAAGCCATGGTTCGCTGCTATGATTCCATTGCCAGCGGCGAGCCTGTGTACATGAACAAATGAGAATGAGGAGATAAACTATGGCTATCAAGCATACTATGGTCAGCTATTACGGCCTGAACTATGTCGAGCACGCGGAAGCCGACTTCCGGGAAATGCTCGACCATGGCGTGGACACCGTTCTGCTTGCCATCACCGAGTTCGATATGGACTTCTGGTTCCCCAACATCAACGCCATCGTGAAGAAGGCGCACGAAATGGGTCTGCGGGTCATCGCGGACACCTGGGGCATCGGCAAGTTTTTTGGCGGCGAGCAGGTTTCCCTGTTCCTGCAAAACAACATCCATCACCGTCAGGTCAGCGCCTACACCGGCGAAGTGCTGAACGCTGCCTGCTTCAACACCAATTCCTTCCGGGACTACTTCGAGCGCCTGTGCCTGAAGCTTGCCCGGGAGACGGAGGTGGACGGCTTCTTCTGGGATGAGCCTCACTATGCCTATCCCAAGAGCTATGCCTCCATCACCGGCGGCGCCGGCGACGACTGGGCGTGCCGCTGTCCCGAGTGTATGAAGAAGTTCGAGGATTACTATGGCTACGAGATGCCCAAGTTTATGAACGACGACGTCAAGCAGTTCCGTTGGAGAGAGGCGATGGAAACCCTGAGCCGCGTCTCCAAGTCCCTGAAGGAGTACAATCCCAAGCTGGAGATCACCTGCTGCGTCCACGCGACCCTGAACGGCTACTACGTCACGGAGCTGCGGGGCTATGACAACTGGGATATGGTGGCAGCCTGCCCCTACTTCGACGTGTTCTCCACCACCATCATCAACTGGAGCCTGCCGGACAGCTTCTTCCAGGAGATTACCGACCGCACCGTGGCCGTGGCAAAGAAGTACGGAAAGGAATCCGAGCGGTGGCTGATGGGCTACAACAAGCGCCCCGAAAAATGGGAGCAGATCGACCACGTTGTGGACATGTACGAGGCAGCAGGCGTAGACCGTCTGGCCACCTGGACATACCGCGGCGGTTATGGCACGTCCGTCGCTGCCAAGGACGCGCTGGAGCTGTGGGACAACATCGGCCGCAACTATAAGCGCGTGCTGCAGAAGTAAGTCTTTTTCATGTGCGCCGGAATACGTCATGTGAACCTGCGCAGTGCCTCCATGCAATGCCCCCTGACGGAATCGCCAGGGGGCATTGATTCGTCGTGACTGGATTCCCCGGGGCATTCCGGTTTTTACGGGATTTTTTATTGCTTTCGCTTTGATTTGAGGAAAAATCCTGGATTTTTTTTATCCTTTTGCGCATTGCTTTTTTCCCCGAAAAGAAGTATGATTTTATCGATTAGATACGGTTTTTGGAGGAATCAAAATGACGGTGGCAGAGGCCGAAAGCGAATATCTGAAAGCGCTCAGGCTTGGGCAGAAGGAGTGCGCGATGCTCCAGGGGAAGGGACAGAACCCCTTTCCGCTGGTGCTGGATCAAATATTGGGCGGCGGCGTTTCCGAGGGGGCGCAGGATATCGGCACCCTGGAAATCCCCATTGAACGAATTGTCGGCGTGAAGAGCGCCGGAAGAATTTCCGCATTTTCGGCGGGCTTTTTCCCGCTGCTGGATTGCGAGTCGGAATTTGCGATGAAGTGGATGGCGCTGTGTCAGGCGCACCAGGGGGACGAGGGCATCCGCGACCCTATTATTTGCTATGAATATCTGGGAAATTTCTACGTTCAGGAAGGAAATAAGCGCCTGAGCGTGCTGAAATATTACGGGGCGGCCAGAATTCCCGGCGTCGTCTACCGGATCGTTCCGCCCCTGAGCCAGGGCGTGGAAATCCGCGCCTATTACGAATTCCTGGAATTTTTCAAATACGCAAAGCTGTATGATGTTCGCTACACCCATCCGGGGTACTATATGCAGCTGCTGGCGCTTACCAATCTGCCGAAGGATCGGCCGTGGACGGAGGACGAGCGCCGCCGTTTCCGGGCGTATTTCCAGTATTTCCGGGATGCGTTTGACGCTCTGGGCGGCCGGGGGCTGCACATCCAGCCGGAGGAAGCGCTGCTGCTGTGGCTGCAAGTGCATCCCTTCTCCGACCTGGGAGCGCTGTCCGGCAGCCAGCTGAAAAAATCCCTCAGCGAATTGTGGGAGAACGTGGTGGCAATGGATTTGCCGGACTTGGTCGTGCGGACGGAAGCGGCGGAGACCGCCCCGAAGCAGTCGCTGTTTGGCCGACTGCGGCGGCCGGGTCACGTCAACGTCGCCTTTGTTCATCAGCGTACCGTGGAGACCAGCCCGTGGACATGCGCTCACGACGTGGGAAGAAGGCACCTGGAGGACGCACTGGGGAACGCGGTCACGGTGCGCAGCTATTTTGGCGCGGACACGGCCGTCCAGGCGGAGGCGCTTCTGGAACAGGCCGTCGCCGACGGCGCGGAGGTGATTTTCACCACAACACCCCAGCTGGTCGCGCCCAGCCTGAAGGTTTCCATTCGCTATCCCAAGGTGCGGTTCCTGAACTGCTCCATCCACATGCCCTATTCCACGGTTCGTACCTACTACAGCCGGATCTACGAGGGGAAATTCATCACCGGCGCCATCGCCGGTGCCATCGCGGACAACAATAGAATCGGCTACGTGGGTTCCTATCCGATTTTTGGCGTTCCTGCCTCTATCAATGCCTTTGCCCTCGGCGCACAGCTCACCAATCCCAGAGCGCAGATCGAGCTGAAATGGTCATGTCTGCCGGGCAACCCGACCCAGGAGTTCATCCGGGACGGGATCCGCGTGATCTCCAACCGGGATACACCGGCGGAGGACAAGCTGCACACGGAATACGGCACTTATTATGTGGGCGATAACGGCGAATTTGTTCCTCTGGGTTCGCCCTGCTGGGTCTGGGGAAAGTTCTATGAGAATGTGATCCGGTCGATTTTGTCCGGTACCTGGGACGACAGCCACGGCCAGGCCGTGAACGACTGGTGGGGGCTGAGCAGCGGCGTGATCGACGTGAAGCTGGCGGACGATTTGCCGGAGGGCGTGAAAAATCTGGCGCTTTATCTGCGAAACGGCATCAAAAGCGGCGTGATCGACCCCTTCCGCAGAAAGATCGTCGCCCAGGGCGGCGTAGTCAAGAACGACGGCTTGCGGACACTTGGGGCGGAGGCGCTGCTCCACATGGACTGGCTGCGCGAGAATGTCCATGGCACGATTCCCGCCTACGACGAGCTGCTCCCGATCTCCAGGCCGACAGTGCGGCTTCTGGGCATTTACCGGGACACCATTCCGGTGGATGATGTTATGTAAATCAAAGATTTCTAGAAAGGACGTATTGCAATGCACTTGCAATACGTCCTTTTTGCAATTCGGCTCATACTGAACTCCAATTAAAATCTTTAGAAAAGATTTTAATTGCCCGAAGGGCAAGGAGTTCATATGGGACTTGTTTTGTGATTTCTTTCCTTACAAATCACAAAACAGGCAGCGCCGTCAGGCGATGCCTTCCTGATTAAAATCAAAGATTTTAATCAGGAAATGGTATCAGTGCTTCCAGGTGGCGTACAGGCGGCTGGTGATCCTTTCGGAGGCCTCCCGGAGGGGTTCCAGATAGGGCAGAAGCGTGCTGGTATCCTCGACGCCGATGAAGCCGCTGAAGGACAGCGTGGCAATGATCGTACCGCTATAATTGCGGATAGGCACGGCAATGCAGGTGCCATTCATGACGGATTCGCTGTGGTCGAAGGCGTAGCCGTTGCGCTCGGCCTCCCGGATGGCCTGACGGAAAACCGCCGGGTCGGTGATGGTGTAGGGGGTGAGGGGAACCATTTCGCAGGAGTTGATGATCTGCTCCATCAGGCTGACGGGAAGCTCGGACAGAAGAATTTTGCCGCCGGCGCAGGCGTAGAAGGGGAGGGTCGTCCGAAGTGGCGGGGTATAGTCCATCAGCTTGTTGGTACGGGATTGCTGTAAAATCGTGCAGTAAGCGCCGTCCCGCACCAGAAGGTTCATGGCCTGGTTGTACTTGGCGGTGTATTCCTTCATGACGTACAGCGCCACCTCCCGCAGGGCAAGGTAGAGGTTGTCCTTCTCGGTCACGAAACTGATTTTGCCGCCTACAATATAGCGGTCGTCATTGGTCTGAAATGCCCAGCCTGCCATTTCCAGCGTTTTCAGAATGCGGCAGGTGGTGGAGGCGGTGAGCTGGCACTGTTTGGCAATTTCATTAACGCCCAGGCTTCCCTTGGTCACTCTCAGCAGATCGAGAACATTGAGGGCGTTGTCTACCATTTTGATGGTTTCGCTGGGCTGCTCGGCTTGTGTTCGCAATGTCGTTCTGTCCTTTCGTAGGATTGCGGCGAGGGGCAATGTCGGCAGGAATGGGTATTTCCTGACTGAGGGGGCGATTGCACCGCCTTTTCCGCTGCAATCATCATACATAATCCGGGAACATTTGTCAATCTTTACCTTGAAATGTTGGGGAAAGAATGTACTTTTTAAGAATTTATTGAATTGGGAATGTTCATTCCGGGAAACTGAAGGCAAGAAGCGGTTAAATTAGCCAAAATTGGATTGCCTACATTGTATAGTTGTACAAAAAGCTCAATTAATGAAAAAATAGCTTGCAATTTTTGTTTGATTGCGTTAGTATACGAGTGGAATAACTATTCCAGAAAATAATGAAACTGAAAACAACAAAGGAGTACGTAAAAATGGCTAGACAGAAGCTTACCGGTATTTATATTCCCGTAGTGACCCCGTTCAACGAGGACGAGTCCATCAACTTTGCCGCGATCGACGAGGTTGCCAAGTTCCTGGCGGAAAACGGCGTTGACGGCATCATCCCCTCCGGCTCCACCGGCGAAATGATCGCCATGACCAAGGAAGAGCAGATGGCGGTCAATAAGGCCTACATCCAGGCCGGCCACAAGTATGGCATCAAGGTCGTCGCCTCCACCGGCGCTTACCGCACCGGCGACGTCATCGAGATGAGCAAGGCCGCCGAGGCTGACGGCGCCGACGGCGTCATGGTCGTCACTCCCTGGTACATGGGACCCAACAAGGAAGAGCTGTACCACCACTACAAGGCCATCCACGATTCCATCGACATCTCCCTGATGATGTACCACAACCCCTACTACTCCACCGTGCTGTTGGACGACCGGTTCATCGCCAAGATGTACAACGAAGGCTGCATCGACGCCATCAAGGAGCGCCAGGCCGACGTGTTCCGTCAGCAGAATCTGCGCCGCCTGACCGATGACAACTTCGCCATCTTCTACGGCTACGACGTCTGCCCCGTGGAAACCCAGTCCACCTGGTCCGACGGCTGGGTTGTTGGCACCGGCAACCTGTTCCCGAAGGAAAACAGCACCATCTACAAGCTGGCCAAGGCCGGCAAACTGAAGGAAGCCATGAAGGCGCAGGAAGAGCTGATGTGGCCGTACCTGCCTCTGTTCACCGAGCCCGACTCCAACGGCGACGTGCTGTGGCTGCAGATGATCAAGATCGGTCTGAAGATGCGGGGCGTGAACGCCGGCTACTGCCGCAAGCCCGTCATCAACGGTCTGCCTCAGGAGGACATGGATCGCCTGACCGCAGCTCTGAAGCATTACAACTACATTTAAGGAAACCAATCAAGTGCCTTTCATCCATGCTCTGCCCCCGTACCCCTTTCCGGGGGCAGAGCACGACCCCCAGCAATGCATGGAATTGCGGCCTGGGCCGTGAAAATAAAAACCGGAACCATAAAATAAGACTGGAGGAACGAAAAAATGAAAAAAGCGATTAGTTTGCTTCTGGCGTTGGTCATGCTGTGTTCTCTGCTGGTAGCCTGCGGAAACGGCAAGACGACAGAGCAGCCTGCTGCATCCGCCGCAGGTGAAACCAAGGCGGAGGAAAAGCCGGCGGGTGACGCCGCTGCCCAAAAGACGACTATTACCGTCCTGCGTCCGGGCGATCAGGATAAGGTCGCCTCCTTCATGGAGCCTGCCGTTGAGGCCTTCGAGAAGGAAAATCCCGACATCCACGTTGAGATCATGTACGAATCCTGGCCCGGCTGGATCCAGACCTACCCGACTTATTTTGAAGCCGACACGCAGCCTGACGTCATCTTCTGGTGGGACAATAAGCTGCATGATTCCTCTGCCAATTCCCACCTGGTAAACCTGGCGCCCTATCTGAGCGACGAGCTGACCAAGAAGATTCCCGAGGGCGTGTGGAATCTGGTCGATCCCGGCGATATGGACGGATTGTACTACATCCCCAGCTCGGTGGATACGTTCGTTCTGTACTACAACAAGGACGTCTTCAAGGAAGCCGGACTTGACCCTGACGCACCTCCCACCAACTGGGACGAGCTGCTGAACGCGGCTAAGACCATCAAGGAAAAGACCGGTAAGCCCGGCATCGGCGTTCCCGCCATCAACGGCGCGGAAGTTCTGGAAGAGTTTGTCGGCTGCTTCCTGAACCAGGCCACCGACGCTCCCATTCTGGACAGCAACAGCATGCCTCTGTTTAACACCCCCGAGGGTCTGGAAGCGCTTAAATTCCTGGAGCAGCTGTGGCCCTACGTGCAGGAATCTCCCACCGAATACGGCCGCGGCGAGCTGCGTCCTCTGATGCGTGACGGTCAGGTCGGTATGTTGATCGAAGGCCCCTGGGCCGTGAGCACCATGATCGCCGGTTACGGGGAGGACTTCACCAAGGACGGCCCCGTAGGCATCGCGGAGCTGCCGGTCGGCCCCAACGGCAAGAAGATCACCTGGGCTGGCACCAACGGCTGGATCGCCACCAGAGAGTCCACCGCCGAGGCCTCCGCCAAGTTCATTGAGTACCTGATGAGCGACGAGGTTCTGAAGCAGCACCATCTGGTCTACGGCTCCGGTCCTCTGTACGCTTCCGAACTGGAGGATCCCGCATTCCAGCATGACTACTGGGATGTCTTCTACCGTGAGACTCAGGAATTCTCCCTGTTCGGTATGATCGGCAGAAACAGCGCCACTCCCGCCGCCTACTATACGGCGCTTGAGGAAGTCTGGCAGCAGTTCCTGCTGGGTCAGCTGGACGCCCAGGGCGCGATGGACGCCGCTGTCGCCGCTGTGGAGGGCGTTACCGCCAGAAACAGCTGAGATCGCAAGCCAATAGAATATCCAGCTTTCCCCTGACTTGAAACCGGTTTGTCCGGGCTGGTTGAAAAGCCAGCCCGGATTTCCCAATCTCCCAAATTGGAGGTATCTATTTTGAAAAAGTTACAGAGAAGAAGGATTCTGCTTTCCTTACTTCCGCTGGCGATCCTTCTCTGCTTCGTATACGGTTACTCTCTGGTCACGGTGCTGTTCAGCGCCTTCACAGGCTTTACCGGTTCCTCGGCAGGAAAGTTCGTCGGTATGAAGAACTTCCAGCTGATTTCCAAGGATATCTGGCCCACGGTCAAAATCACGCTTATCTGGACCTTTGGCTCCGTGCTGCCCGCCATGGTGGCGGGGCTTGCCCTGGCCGTTTTCTGCAACCGCAATTTTAAGGGGAAAAAAGCGGCGGTTTCCATCAATCTGATCCCCTATGCCATTCCTTTGATTATTGTCGCTTCCTGCTGGCGTTTTGTATACAATCCGGATTTCGGCGTCCTGAACGTTCTGCTCAGCAAGCTTGGCCTGATCGAGAAACCCATCAGCTTCTTGGGCTTTGATCTGGCGCTGCTGTCGGTTATCATTGCCCGTATCTGGCGGGCGATGCCCTTCGCGTTTATGAACTATTATTCGGCGCTGACCACCATCCCCAAGGATCTGTATGAGGCCGCCGCCATCGACGGCGCGTCCCCCTCTCAGGCATTCTGGAATATCACCATGCCCCACCTGCGTACGACCACCTCCAGCACACTGCTGGTGCTGACGGTGTGGACGTTCATGGTGTTCGACATTATCTTCGGCATGACCGGCGGCGGCCCCGTCAACGCGACGAAGACCCTTCCCATGCGCATCTATCAGGAGATGTTCGGCATGAAGAATCTGGGGACGGCCTCGGCCTGGTCGCTGATTGCCATCGGCGTATTGGTGATCATCACCATCCTCTACTGGAACATGGATAAGGAGGATAAGTCATGAGTAAGCCTTCTGCTGCCTTTAAGGTTATCCGCGGGGTTCTGTGCGCCATTTTCTGCGTGTTCGCACTGCTGCCCGTGTATGCCGCTCTGATCGTCGCTCTGACGCCGTATGCCAATATGCTGGAGCCACAGCTGTTTCCCCATTATTTTGCCATCGGCAACTTCTGGGAGGCGTTCCTGTCCATTGGCAGAAACGTACTGAACAGCTTCCTGTATGCTGCCTTTGCCACTGTACTGACCACTGTGATTGCGGTGCCTGCGGCCTACTGCCTGGCACGGTATCGCTTCGCCGGACGGAAGGCAGTCTCCTTTGCCCTGATGCTGACGCAGATGATGGCGGGCATCGTGGTGCTGCCCACCCTGTATAAGATACTGAACGGCTTGGGGCTTCTGAACTCGAGAGCGGTTCTGGTCGTCGTGTTCGCGGCGTTCAATCTGGCGCTGGTGGTCACCATTTTGCAGGGCTACTTTGCGACGCTGCCCACGGGTCTGGACGAGGCGGCGGCAATTGACGGCTGCAATTATCTGGACGTGCTGGTGCGCATCATTCTCCCCGTCAGCGGCCCCGGCATTGCGGTGGGCGCGATCTTCGTGTTCGTCAACAGCTACAATGATTTTGTGATTCCGCTGTTCCTGCTTTCCAACGCCAACCACTATCCGCTGACGCTGAAGATCTACTCCATGCTCAGCGATACCACCATCCGCTGGCACATCATGGCGGCGGCGTCTCTGATCGGGATTCTTCCTCCGGTGGCGCTGTTCACCTTCTTCCAGAAGTACATCATTCAGGGCGTCACCACAGGCGCAGTGAAGGGGTAAGGATTGCCATGGACTCTGTGCTGAATGCGGCGGTGATCGGCTGCGGCGCGATCGCCCGGAAAAAGCACATCCCCCTGGCCGCCGCTAACCCGCATGTGCATATCAAGGCGCTTTGCAGCCGCTCCCGGGCGCCTGCGGAGGTCTGCAAGGCGGAGTTTGGCTGCGCGGATGCCGCCGTTTACGGGAATGCGGAGGACGTGTTTGCCAGAGACGACATTGACCTGGTCTTCCTGTGTACGCCCAACGACACCCACGCAGACTACGCGGTGCGGGCGATGGAGAGCGGAAAGCACGTGATCTGCGAGAAGCCCATGGCCTCCCGTTTGACTGACGCAGAGAGAATGTGGGCTTCTTCCCAAAGGTGCGGGAAAATGCTCCACATTTCCTACCAGAACCGTTATACCGACCAGGCGCTGTACGCAAAGCGCCTGATTGACGAGGGCATCCTGGGGGATATCTACTACGCAAAAGCCTACGCCTTGCGCCGCAGGGCAGTTCCCACCTGGGGAGCGGCAGGACGCAAAACCCAGGGGGGCGGGCCGCTGATGGATATTGGCAGTCACGCCATTGATCTGGCGCTGTGGCTCAGCGGCTGCTTTGCGCCGGAATATGCCATGGGAACCGCCTATGACCATATCGGTCGAAGGGGAAGCGTGGCGAATCACTGGGGCAGCTGGGATCCGGAGGGATACGAGGTGGAAGATCTGGCCGTCGGGCTTGTCCGGATGAAAAACGGCATGACCTTGTCTATCGAGGCGTCTTACGCCCTCAACGTGGTGGAGGAAAAGGAAGCCAGCGTGGATTTGTTCGGCACGGCTGCGGGACTGGAGCTTCGCCAAACCGACGACGTCGCCATCGTACAGGAGCTGGGGGACAGAATGGTCATTTCCAGAACGGACATCCAGCATACTTTTCGCGGCCTGACCCCCGGCGCAGTTCCGAGAAGTCCATCTCAGCGGGAGCATGACGCAGTCGTTGCCATGCTCTTAGACGGCGCGACGGTTGACCCGGCGGCGGAGCAGGCTCTGGCCGTTGCCAGAATCGTTGACGGAATATATCGGTCGGCATCCGCCGGCTGCGGTATATCATTCTGATCCCGTGCTTTGGCACGGGAAAATTACAGGAGGCATCCATCATGCAGAAGTATCAGATACCTTGGGGACAGTGGTACGAGCAGTCCACAAGAACCCTGACGTTCCCGGATGATTGGGATGTGCGCTACTGCGCCATGCAGCATCTGGAAACCCTGACCAAGGAGCAGATTCTCGACAAGCTTGACCACCCCATCGGAAGTGATACGCTGGAAACGCTCGCGGCCAACAAGAAGAGCGCCTGCATCATCATCGATGACATTTCCCGTCCCACCCCCGGCGCACTGCTGCTGCCCATGATTATAAAGAAGCTGGTAGACGCGGGCATGGACGATTCTCAGATCAAAGTCCTGATCGCTCTGGGCGGACACCGCCCCATGACCCGACAGGAAATGACCATCAAGGTCGGCTCCTGGGTCATCGAGCATGTGATGGTTCTCAACCATTCGCCCTTCTCCGCAGACCTGGTCACCGTCCCGGACGACAGGCAGGTCATCAAGATCAACAAGCATTTTATGGACGCCGACCTGCGCATTGCCGTGGGCTGCATCGTTCCCCATACGCTGGCAGGCTTCTCCGGCGGCGCAAAGGCGGTCATCCCCGGGATCGGCGGCATCGAGACCCTGCATTCCAACCACACCCTTGTGTTTGCGGACAAGGATTCCAGTATGTCCTTCAAGACCAGCACCTGCGACCCCGATAACCCCATGCGCAAAAATATGGAGCAGATCGTGGGCAAGGTGGGACTGGACTTCATCGTCAACGTGGTGCTGAACGACAAAATGGAGGTGGCGGATGCCTTCGCCGGCCACTTTATCGAAGCCCACCGCGCCGCCTGCCGGCGGGCAATGGACGCGCTGCACACGGTTTTGGTGGAAAATGCGGACATCGTGGTTTCCTCCGCCTTCCCCAAGGACACGGAATATTCACAGATCGGCACCTGCTTTGCCGTGCTGGGTCACTACAAGGAGCAGTGCATCCGCAGAGACGGCACCATCGTCGCCATGACTGCGGCCAGCGAGGGTGCGGGCTTCCACTCTCTGTTCGGGCCGGGCATGAGCCTGTTTTCTCCCCATGACGATAACATCCCGCCGCTGGAACTCCATGGCATCCAGACCTGCATCTGCTCCGACGGCGTGAAGGAAATCGATATCCGCCAGTTCTATCGGGGACAGACCCCCAGAATTTACGCAAGCTGGGAGGAAATTCTGCCGGAGCTTATGGAAAAGTACCGCGGAAGGAAGCCTGTGGTGGCCATTTACCCCATGGGCGCCATCCAGATCGGAAATATGAAGGAGAAACAGGGATAACGCTATGAAAACAAATTATGATGTGGTGATTGTCGGCGGCGGCGTCATTGGCAGCGCCGTAGCCCGGGAGCTTTCCAGATATAAGCTCTCCATCTGCGTGCTGGAAAAGGAGCTGGACGTGTGCAACGGCACCAGCGGGCGGAATACCGGACTGCTGCACTCCGGTATCCTCCATGAAAAAGGCACCCTTCGGGCAATCTGCTCCATGGAGGGCAACGCGGAATTCGCGACCGTGGCGGCGGAGCTGGACGTACCCTTCCGGCGCTGCGGAAAGCTGATCGTCGGCTTCGGGGATGAGGAACGCAAGCGCCTGGAAAAATTTTATCAGCGGGGCTTGGACAACGGCATCCCGGGACTCAGGATGATCGACCACGAGGAGCTGAAAAAGATAGAACCCAGCGCGGAGGGGGATTTTGCTCTTCTGGTACCCACCGCGGGCATTCTGTGTCCCTTTACCTATACCATCGCCCTGGCGGAGAACGCGGCCATGAACGGGGCAAAATACTATTTTGACCACGCCGTGACCGGCATCTGCCGGGAGGCGGACGGAACCTTCACGGTGCATACGACCCACGAGGATTTCACCGCGCGCTGGGTGATCAACTGCGCCGGTATCTATGCCTATCAGGTGTCCCAGTGGCTGGGCTTCGGCGCGTATACGCCGGACAGAGTCAAGGGCGAGTACATCATTCTGGACAAGCGGGTGGGGAAGCACCTGTCCCGGCCGGTTTACCCCACCCCCAACGAGTACGGCGCCTTCGACGTCCACGTGACGCCTACCATCGACGGTAATGTCCTGGTCGGCCCCTCCATTGAGAACATCGGCAGTCGGCTGGACTATGACGCCACCCAGGATATGATCAACGTCCTGGGCAGCAACGGCAATAAGCTGTTCTCCTATGTCAAGCGGGATTATTATATCCGCAACTACGTAGGTGTGTTCCCTACGGTGAAGAACCCGGACGGTGACGGTGAACTGGATTTCCAGATTCAGACCAAAAAGGAAGTTCCCCACGCGGTCAATCTGGTCTGCATCAACTCTCCCGGCCTGACCAGCGCCCTGCCCATTGCCAGACGTGTTGTGCAGAAGGTGATGGAGCAGGAAGTCCTGACTCCCAATCCGGCGTTCAATCCCATCCGCAAGGGCATTGTCCGCTTCGCGGAAAAGAGCAAGGAGCAGCAGGCGGCGCTGATCGCCCAGGATCCCGATTACGGCGAGATTTTCTGCCGCTGCGAGTGCGTGACAAAGGCCGAAATCAAGCAGGCTGCCCACAATATCCTTGGGGTGTCCACAGTCAGCGGCATAAAATACCGCACCCGGGCGACCATGGGACGCTGCCAGGGCGGCTATTGCGAGACCCGTGTCACGGCGCTGCTGGAAGAAGAGCTGGGCAAGGAGAAAACCGAAATTCTTCTGAACAAGAAGGGCGCCTATATGTTTGTGGGGGATGTGAAATAATGAAAACGCATGATGTAGTCATTATCGGCGGTGGCCCCGCCGGACTTGCGGCTGCCGTCCAGCTGAAAAAGCAGGGCGTGGACGACATTCTCATTATCGAGCGGGAAAAGCAGCTTGGCGGCATTCTGCGCCAGTGTATCCATGACGGCTTCGGCCTGACCCGCTTCGGCGAGACCCTCAGCGGCCCGGAGTATTCCCAGCGCTTTATTGACATGGCGCAGGAGCTGGGCATTGAAGCCATCACGAACGCTACCGTCATTGACCTGACGGGGGACAAGATTGTCACCGCAGCCACGAGAGACGGCCTGCTCCAGGTGCAGGCGAAAGCCGTTGTTCTCGCCATGGGGTGCCGGGAGCGCACCCGGGGCGCGCTGGCCATCCCCGGCTCCAGACCCTCGGGAATTTATAACGCCGGCGTTGCCCAGAGCTATATCAATCTTTACAACACCATGGTGGGCAAGGAAGTCATCATCATGGGCTCCGGTGACATCGGCATGATTATGGCGCGGCGTCTGACCCTGGAGGGCGCGAAGGTGAAGGCGGTATTTGAGGTGCTGCCCTATCCCAGCGGCCTGCCCCGGAATATCGAGCAGTGCCTGAACGACTACGGCATCCCCCTGTACTTAAGCCATTCCGTGGTCAAAATCAAGGGCGAGAAACGCATCGAGGGCGTTACGGTGGTGCAGGTGGACGAGAAAATGCGCCCCATCCCCGGAACGGAGGAGGACTTCTCCTGCGATACCCTGGTGCTTTCCGTCGGCCTGATTCCGGAAAATGAACTATCCCTCGCAGCGGGCGTTCTGCTGGACGGACGGACAAAGGGCGCTTACGTGGACGAGAATTATCAGACCAGCGTCCCCGGCGTGTTTGCTGCGGGCAATGTGCTGCATGTGCATGACCTGGTGGACTTCGTCTCCCAGGAGGCGGAAGCGCTGGCAAACGGCGTCGCGGCCTATCTGAAAGAGGGCACACTCACTGAGTGTGCCCTGACGGTGGAGACATGCCCGGTCATCGGACATGTGATTCCCCAGAAGGTCAGCGGAACTCAGGATTTCAGTCTTTCCTTCCGCGTACGCAGACCCATGGGTAAGTGTAGAATTGAGGTCAGGCAGGGAGATACGGTGCTGACGACGGTCAAGCTGCCCAAGGCCATTCCTGCGGAGATGATCCAGTTCACCGTTCCCTGCAAGGAAATGACCGCTGATCGGAATGTGGAGGTGTTTGTCGATGAAGTGTAGAACCTTTACCTGTATCGTATGCCCCAACGGCTGCGTCATCGAGACAAAAAGTGAACCCGGGAAGGAAACCGAGGTTACCGGCAACAAGTGCAAGCGGGGCAAGGAGTACGTGCTGCAAGAGCTGACTGACCCCCGGCGCACCATTGCCACCACCGTCCGCATCGCCGGCGCGTCGCTGCCCCTTTGCAGTGTGCGCTTAAACCGCGCCATTCCGAAGAAGGACATTTTCCGGGTCATGGAGGAAATCGACAAGGTGCATTTGACTGCCCCGGTCAGAATCGGCCAGATCGCCATTGAAAACGTGTGCGGCTTGGGCGCGGATGTGGTCGTCACCAAGAATATGGATCCGGTGGGATAGGGGAAACGGATGAAAATATACTCTGTTTTCGACCCGGAGTTCCGCCCCTACGGGAAAGTGCTGGAGGATTACGACACCCTGGAGCTGACGGCAGCGATGCAGAAAATCCCCATGCCCGGCGCCGGGGTGTCCTACGAGGCGTCCATCCCGGCGCTGGAGGGGCTGCCTGTTTTCCGGGAGCTTTCCGACCGGGGCTTCGGCGGTATGCCCATTCAGCTGGGCATGTGCTGGGGCTATAACACGCGCCTAAACTGCCTGGAATATCACCGGGACAGCGAGATCAACATTGGCAGCAGCGCCTACATCCTGCTTCTTGCCAAGCTGGATGAGGTTCGGGACGGCGTGCTGGATACTGCGTTGGTGAAGGCGTTCTACGCTCCTGCCGGGGCGGTGGTGGAGGTCTACGCCACCACGCTCCACTATGCGCCGTGCTTTACCGACGGGACAAAGGGGTTCCGCGTCGCCGTGGTTCTGCCCCGGGGGACGAATACCGCCTGCCCGCTGCTCCACAGAAGGACGGAGGAGGACAAGTGGCTGACTGCCCGCAACAAGTGGCTTCTTGCCCACCCGGAAAGCGCGGAAGCGCGTCAGGGGGCGCACATCGGCCTGCGGGGAGAGAATCTGGATATTCTGAATAGTATATAAATGGAACCGCGAACCCAAGAAATTGGGTTCGCGGTTTTTGTGGGATCATCAGTTTTCGCCATACCACATTTCGTAGTTTGGATCAGAATCTGCCGCAGAGTATTTCCTGAACACCGGCTCCAGCAGAAGGGACTGCACGTAGCAGACCACCCCGGGAACGAACAGCAGCGCGGCGGGATTGGACAGCACCAGCAGAATCCCGGCGGCCAGCAGCAGGGTGCAGCCGAGGACGATGTGAGGATGCTTCCCGATCACCATCAGCAGAAAGCGTACAAGCGCTCCGCCCTTATGGTAAAACCGGGAGATCGTGGGGTAGACGAAGGAGAGGGGAAGCGCACCCAGGATGGCAAGCCCGACCAGAGCATAAAAGCCAATATCAGCACCGCTCTGCGCCGCCGATAGTCTCGGGATGGCGAAATAGGCCAGGATGCCGAAGTAGCACAGAAAAACCATGTTAATGTTCAGGCTTTGCAGAAAGTTGTTTCGGAATCCCCGGAAGAACGCGGCGAAAAGGGAATCCTGATTCCGCCGGAGCACCTTCACGACGGTGTAGTAAAGGGCGACGGTGGAAGCGCCGACGGTGATGATGGGAAGACAGCAGACTGTCCACAAAATGCTCAGGAGAATCAGCTGCCCCAGCAGATTCAGAAACGAAAACAGCGGATTTTTCTTTTCGGAGTTCATGGGATTCCTTTCGCTATAGAAACCAATGCCATGGCGCGGCTGCACCATGGCACCGGGTGAATTGCTTACCAGTTCCAGCAGCGATACAGGCTCTGGGAAATCTTCTTGGAGGCCTCCTGCAAGGCGGGGAGGTATTCCAGCAGCTCGTCCGTATCCTGCACGCCCACAAAGCCGCTGAAGGACAGGGATGCGATGATGGTTCCCTCGTTGTCCCGCACCGGCACGGCGATGCAGCTGCCGTTTTCAGAGGACTCCCGGTCGTCAAAGGCGTAGCCCCTGGTGGCCACATAGCGAAGCGCCTGCCAGAACTGTTCCGGGCTGGTGATGGTATGGCTGGTCAGCGGTACCATTTCACAGGAGCTGATGATCTGCTCCACAAGGCTGACGGGAAGCTCGGAGAGCAGCACCTTGCCGCCGGCGCAGGCGTAAAAGGGGAGGGAAGAAAACAGCGGCGGGATATACTCCACCAGTCTGCCGGTGCGGGACTGCTGGATGATGTTGCAGTGGATGCCCTCCCGCACCATCAGGTTCATGGCCTGATTGTACTTGGCGGTGTACGCCTTCATGACAAAGCCCGCAACGTCGCTCAATGCGACATACAGATTGTTCTTCTCCGTGACGAAGCTCATCTTCTGCCCGGGGATATAGCGGTCGTCGCTGAGCTGGAATACCCAGCCCGAAACCTCCAGGGTCTTCAGGATCCGGAATGCGGTGGAAGGGCTTAACTCGCAGCGTTTGGCAATCTCATTGACGCCGAGCCTTTCCTTGCTGGTGCGCAGCAAGTCCAGCACAGTCAGCGCTCGTTCCACCATCTTGATTGTTTCAATTTGCTGTTCAGTCTGTTCTTTCACGCAAATAACCTCCCGATTCGGCCGAATGTATGCAAGGAAAATAGGAAAATAATGAAAAAAATATGGAGAAATAATCACTACACATCCTTCTACCTAGAGTATATCGTCGGGATTTCAATTTGTCAATAACTTGATTCGATGAAAACCGGAAATCGTCGATTTTGCAAAAATTTGCCACAGAATCTGGAGTAACTATTTCAATTAAAAGGCAAAGAACACGTCTTAAATGCTGTGAGTATTTAGCAATAATCCACAAAATAAGATTTCTGCAATAGCTAAAATCACCAAATTACTAAAATTACAGAAAATCCTATTGACTTTATTGACAAGCCATGATAAAACGTAATTGGAATAAACATTCCGAAAATGAATGACGTAAAGGAGTTAACCCAAATGGCTAGACAGAAGCTTACCGGTATTTATATTCCCGTAGTGACCCCGTTCAACGAGGACGAGTCCATCAACTTTGCCGCGATCGACGAGGTTGCCAAGTTCCTGGCGGAAAACGGCGTTGACGGCATCATCCCCTCCGGCTCCACCGGCGAAATGATCGCCATGACCAAGGAAGAGCAGATGGCGGTCAATAAGGCCTACATCCAGGCCGGCCACAAGTATGGCATCAAGGTCGTCGCCTCCACCGGCGCTTACCGCACCGGCGACGTCATCGAGATGAGCAAGGCCGCCGAGGCTGACGGCGCCGACGGCGTCATGGTCGTCACTCCCTGGTACATGGGACCCAACAAGGAAGAGCTGTACCACCACTACAAGGCCATCCACGATTCCATCGACATCTCCCTGATGATGTACCACAACCCCTACTACTCCACCGTGCTGTTGGACGACCGGTTCATCGCCAAGATGTACAACGAAGGCTGCATCGACGCCATCAAGGAGCGCCAGGCCGACGTGTTCCGTCAGCAGAATCTGCGCCGCCTGACCGATGACAACTTCGCCATCTTCTACGGCTACGACGTCTGCCCCGTGGAAACCCAGTCCACCTGGTCCGACGGCTGGGTTGTTGGCACCGGCAACCTGTTCCCGAAGGAAAACAGCACCATCTACAAGCTGGCCAAGGCCGGCAAACTGAAGGAAGCCATGAAGGCGCAGGAAGAGCTGATGTGGCCGTACCTGCCTCTGTTCACCGAGCCCGACTCCAACGGCGACGTGCTGTGGCTGCAGATGATCAAGATCGGTCTGAAGATGCGGGGCGTGAACGCCGGCTACTGCCGCAAGCCCGTCATCAACGGTCTGCCTCAGGAGGACATGGATCGCCTGACCGCAGCTCTGAAGCATTACAACTACATTTAAGGAAGCAAATCGCTTTTTCATTTTTTCTCCGCCGCGCCGCAGGGGGGCGCATCCCCCTGCGGCGGCACTCCATTCGTGTCCCTGCTGATTCATAATCTACTTGCACGGAGCAAGTGTTTATAATCATCAACAAGAAAGGAACGATCAAAATGACAAAGATGTACAAACGACTGCTGGCTATGGTGCTGGCCGTACTGATGGCTCTGTCCATGGCAGCCTGCGGCGGCGATTCCAAGGCGCCCGCTCAGGAGACGAAGACCACCCCAGCTGCTTCGGATGCCCCCGCCCCGTCCGGCGAAAAGCAGAAAATCGTGATCTGGAACAACAACACCAACGAGAATCAGCTGAAGGCGCTGGAAGCGCAGATGAACGACATCGCCGCCGAGCTGGGCTTCGAGTTCGAGATGGTGGCCGTTTCCTTCAACGAAATGTACACCAAGCTGGCAACCGCCATCGACGCCGGGGAAGCCCCCGACATCATGAACACCAACTTCGCCGGCTGCGCGTACCTGTATGAGAACGGGATGCTCACCGACCTGACCGACGTGGTGGAAGGCATCGGCAAGGATCGCTTCGTTGCTTCCTACATCCGCACCCTGACCGTTGGCGACCACATCTGGGGCCTGCCTGACTGGTCCATGCACACCTCCGTCTGGTACCGCAAGGATCTGTTTGAGCAGAAGGGTCTCTCCATCCCCACCAACTGGGAAGAGTTCAAGGCCTGCGCCGAAGCCCTGTGCATTGACGAGGACAATGATGGCAACATTGACATCTACGGCTTCCCCGTCCCCATGGACGCCGTTCAGGTCGCTCCTCAGACCTATTACGAAATGCTCTACTCCGCAGGCGTGACCACCGTCGATCCCAAGACCGGCGAGTATTGCTTCGGCAAGGAGCTGGACATGGCCGAGAAGACCATGCAGTACATGATCGACCTCTATAAGGCCGCGTCTCCCCCCGCCGCTACCGCATGGAGCTGGGGCGATTACCGCAACGCTCTGGTGGAAGGCACCGTGGCCATGACCCTGGACATGGGCGCCGTTATCGGCAATGCTCAGGCCAATAACCCCGACATGGTGGAGAAGCTGGGCTGCTTCGACTTCCCCGGCCCCGACGGCACCAAGTACGCTTCCTTCGGTTCCGGCTACGCCTTCGTGGCGGGCAACACCGGCTCCGATGAAAAGATCGCTCTGGTCAAGGAAGTTCTGACGAAGCTCTATACCCCCGAGCGGGCGGCAGAGCGCGCCCTGGCGCGTCCCATGTTCGCGTTCCCCGCTATGTACGACGCTCTGGAGATCTACAAGGCTGACGAGAAGGTCGCCCAGTTCCAGACCGAGATCGACACCATCGTCGATGCTTTCGAGAACAACAACTGGTACTGGTACGGCATGGAGCATGAGTTCAGCGGCCTTTGCTCTCAGATCGAATCCACCACCTTCTTCGGCGAGGCCATGCAGTCCGTCGCTCTTGGCACCATGACCGCCCGGGAAGCCGTGGAATACATCGACGAGCAGCTGCAGGAGCAGATTGCAATTCTGGAAGACAAATAAGGACTCTGAATCATCCACAGGCGGCTGTGAGCGGGCGGGAAACCCTCGCTCACAGCACGCTGATTCCGTCAGAGCATCCGTAACCGCTATGCGCCGGGAAGGAGCATCCGTATGCAAGAAAGAATAGACCACCATCATTCCGCATTGACGAGCTTTCACAGAAAACGGCAGATCGCAGGCTGGATGTTTGCGATCCCCGCAGTCATTTTCCTGTGCGTGTTCGTCTTCTACCCGGTGCTGTACAACGTTTGGCTGAGCTTTACAAACGCGAAGCGCCTGAGCAGTGACAATCTACAGTTCGTGGGGCTCAGGAACTACATCAAGCTTTTCACGGACAAGACCTTTGCCAAGCGCTTCTGGACAGAAATCGTCTGGACGGTGACCTCCGTGATCGGCCAGATCGTGGTGGGGCTGCTGTTCGCGCTGGTCATCAGCAACAAGCACCTGAAAGGCGGAACGGTGCTGCGCACGTTCCTGCTGGTGCCGTATGTGGTGCCTGCCATCGTTATCGCCCTGGTCACCCGGTGGATGCTTTCCGGCGACTATGGCATCATCAGCGTGTGGCTGCAAAATATGGGCGTGCTGCCCCACCGGCAGACCCTTCTCGCGCTTCCGAAGCCGGCCCTGGCCGTGGTCATCATCGTCAACATCTGGCGCTCCTATCCCTTCCCTATGCTCATCTATTGGGCGGCACTGAAGAGTATCGACGCCGTGATGTATGAGGCAGCGCGGGTGGACGGCGCAAATTCCTGGCAGATATTCTGGCGGATCACGCTGCCCCAGCTGAAGGACACGACCCTGATTCTGCTGGTGCTGCGTACCGTCTGGACGGCCACCTACTACGACCTGATCCAGATGATCACCGGAGGCGGCCCCGCCGGGGCAACGACCCACCTGCCCATTATGATCTACCAGAACTCCTTCGGCAATCCCAACATCGCCTACGCTTCCGCCGTTGCGGTCTTCCTCGGCGTGCTGATGTTCGTGTTTGTGGTGATTTACGCGAAGAAGTCCGGCGCTGCCGAAGACTGACGCAGAAAGGAGAAGAACCATGAAGTCTCATTCCGGTAAATTTGATCTCCATTCTGTGAAAACCCGCAGGCTGCTGGAAAAAATCGGCCTGATCATTGTCGTGATCCTTATGATTGTGATTGTCGGCCTGCCCCTGGCGTGGATGGCGCTGAG
The DNA here is from genome assembly GCA_900546075.1 of uncultured Eubacteriales bacterium. GTDB lineage: Bacteria > Bacillota > Clostridia > Oscillospirales > Oscillospiraceae > Faecousia. The sequence continues at coordinate 28,566 of URBH01000012.1, forward strand.
TTCCTTCAAGCCCTCCACGGAGCTGTTCAAAATGCCGCCGTCCATTCTGCCAAAGGGCTGGAGCCTCGTGTGGTATCGGGATGCCTTCGGAAACAGCGAGGTTATCCGGTATTTCCTGAACAGCCTTTTGATCTCCGGCGCCACCATGATTATCGACGTGATATTTGGCACCTTTGCCGCTTACTCGCTGGTGCGCTTCGAGTACACCGGGCGGAAGACCATTATGATGGGCGTCCTGGCGGCCTACTGCATCCCGCCGATCATGCTGATGGTTCCCCTGTACCGCATCATCGCCGGTATGGGGCTGAAGGACAGTTACCTCGGAATCATCATCGGACATCTGACGGTCACGTTCCCGTTTTCCGTGTGGCTGCTCATGTCCTTCTTCCGGAAAATACCGAGAGTTCTGGACGAGGCTGCATTGGTGGACGGCGCGGGCAGTATGCAGACCTTTGTGCTGGTGGATTTGCCGCTGTGCATTTCCGGCATCTTAAGCACCGGAATTATGGCGTTCATTCTTTCCTGGAATGAATTCCTCCTGTCCAGCGTGCTGATCTCCCACGACTACATGAAGACTCTGACTGTGGGCATGTCCACCTACATCAGCTCCACCGAGATCAACTGGGGCGTGCTGATGGCGCTGGGTACGGCGACCACCATCCCCATTGTGATTCTTTTCACCGCAATTCAGAAATACTTTGTCGAAGGCATGACCGCAGGCGCGGTCAAGGGCTGACGAAACAATTAACGGAGGATATTACCAATGCAACAGATGGAATTTGATGTCATTGTCGCCGGCGGCGGCACGGCCGGCTGCATTGCCGGTCTGGCAGCTGCCCGGAACGGCGCAAAGACCTTGATCGTTGAGAAAAACCGCTGCCTGGGCGGTCAGTTTACGTCCGGTATGCAGGGCGCGTGGGTCGGCTTCAGCGATAAGCGGAACCGCTGCGTGGGCGGCATGACCTGGGAGCTGAGAAACATCCTGAAGGACATGGGCGCCATCGTGGACAAGGATCCCGACAAGGACGTCTGCTACCTCTACGACACCGAGGTCGCCAAGATCGTGCTGGACGATCTGGCCGCCAAGGAGCCGAACCTGACCACCTGGCTGAACACCCAGATCATTGACGTATTGCAGGACGGCGACACCGTGACCGGTCTCGTGGTCGTGTCCGAGATGAACATCATCGAGGTCAGAGCCAAGGTGGTTATCGACTCCACCGGCGACGCAGGCGTCTGCGCCAAGGCTGGAGCCACCTATGAAATTCGCCCCGATAGGGAAATTCAGCCCATGTCCCTGATCGGCAAGATGGCCGGTGTGGATATGGATAAGGTCGCGAAATATTATGAAGAGCATCCGCCTGTGATGGACACCATGATGCCTCCCGCATGGCATGATTTCAAGAGCTTCCCCGGCCTGATGCATTTCGGCCTGAAGGACGAGCTGAAGGATGTCGACCTGCCCGCCGACAAGGAGTATCTGCGGCACTGGCTGGGCATCTTCACCTCCACTCCCAACCCCGGGGAAATGACCATCAACTGCTCCGGCGCCATTGAGGCCAACAGCACTGTCGGCATGGAAACCAGAACCGAACAGGAGAACTTTTCCCAGAAATGCCTGTACGATGTTGCCTGGGCAATGAAGAATTTCATTCCCGGCTTTGAAAATTCCTATCTGACGGCCATCGCTGCCATGCTGGGCATTCGGGAGAGCCGCCGGGTGATCTGCGATTATGAAGTGAAATTCCAGGACTTCCTGGACGCCAAGGACTTCCCCGACAGCATCGGCCGGGGCGCCATGCCCGCCGGTTTCCACACCCCCGAGGGCGAGACCATGGTCGTGTACGATCTGGAACCCGGCACTTCCATGACCATTCCCTACAGCTGCCTGGTGGTCAAGGGCAAGGAGAATCTGCTGGTTGCCGGCCGGTGCGCCTCCTATGAGATCGAAGTGGCCAACTGCATCCGCTGCATGCCTCAGTGCATGGTGATGGGCGAAGCTGTTGGTACAGCCGCCGCCATGGCCGTGAAGGACGGCGTAACGGCGCGGAACGTGGATATCAAGAAGCTCCAGGCGAAGCTGATCGAGCAGGGCGGTATCCTCTAATATATATTGTTGAAGACAATGCGGCGCAAGCGTTCATACGCTTGCGCCGCCGATTTGCTATAGATGGGCTATTTGGCACAATATCCGGATGAGAAATCCGCCTGAGCCAGTACGGGCTGCCCAGAGACATAGCGCCGGAAGTTCTCAACGATAAATTCAGATATCTTCTTCATGGTCGGGCTATCCATGCTCATGGAATTTCCGGCGGCATGGGGCGTTATGATCAGCCTGGGGCAGTCCCAGATGGGATGCTCCGGCGGAAGGGGTTCTTTCTCGGCAACGTCCAGCCCGACGCCCCACAGGTGGCCGTCCTTCAGCACCCGGCACAGGCCGTCCAGATCGATCAGATTTCCCCGTCCCGCGTTCACCAGCACGGCGTCCGGCTTCATGCTGCGAAGCCGGGCTTCGTCCAGCAGATGATTTGTCTGCACCGTTCTCGGCAGACAGCACAGCACATAATCCGCCCAGGGAAGGTATTCGTCCAGCGCGTCCATGGTGACCATCCGGTCAAAGCAGGGGGGACATTCCCAAACCGTCCTGCGAATCCCGACGATCTTGCCGACCATGGGGCGCATCCACTGCGCCAGGGTGGTGCCGATGTCCCCGGCACCCAGAATCAGGACGCTGCTTTCTTCCAGCGGCTTGTCGTGAAGAAGCAGTTCCCATTTTTTCTGCTGCTGCTTCACGGCATACTCCGGCAGCCGGCGGCTGAGCGCCAGCGTCAGAGCCAGCATGTGTTCCGCAATGATAGGGCCGTAAAGACCGGTGGCGCAGCTGAGAACGGCGCCCTCGGGGAAGGTGGAGGACTGCACGTAATAATCCACCCCCGACCAGGTGATCTGCATCCATTCCAGGTGGCGGCAAAACTGCAAATCTTCGGTATTCGGCTCGCCAAGAATGACATTCGCCTGTTCCAGCGCCTTTATGTATGCGTCCCGGTCTTCTTTGGGATTCATAAATTGCAGCGAATAACCGTCGCCCGCAATGGCGGCGAGCCGCATCCGATAGGATTCATCAAGAGGAAGCGTAACCAAAACATGTTTCATATTCCTTTCCTCCGGCCAAGCAAACTCAGCGGAATGGGTATTCCACCAACTAGATTATAACGTTTGACGGAATTACAGTCAAGAGAAAAAACCGGCATTCAACAGGAATCCCGGTTTTTCCATGAATATGGAGAATATGTCACCTCATGGGAAAAGACGCTCCCAGAGCGGGGTAAGAACGAGGATCAGCGCAAGTGACGGAAGCATATCGATGACCGGGTATTGACGGATTTTGGCCATGCGCATACCCGCCGCAATGCTCAATACACCGCCGCAGGCGATGAAATTTGTCAGCATGGCGTCGCTCATCATGGGAATCAGAACCTTTGCCAAAAAGAAGAAGCAGGTGAAAACGGCAAGCTGGGGAACCGCGACCAAACTGATGGCGATTCCCATGCTGCCCCCGTATATCAGGGCGATGAAGAAATCCAGAATGGCTTTGGAGATGATTTGCGCCCTGTCGCCGCTGATGCTTTCCACCATGACGGAATACAGCCCAAACCCGCTGGCACAGAATACCGCGATAATGGTGATGTAGCGTTCCATATCGAAATCCTCCGGGTGGGGGATTCGGTGCAGGGCGCGCCACAGCACGTTTTGAAGCCTTTCTTCCAGACGGCAGGCGTGACCCAGCCAGCCTCCGACGATCACGGCCAGGGTGACCGCCGGTAAATAGGTGGCCTTGACAACGGACACGAAGCCGCTGCAAATGGCGGTGAGTCCCACAATCATGGGAACCGTTTGGCGTATGCTGTCACGGATGCGGTTTTTCAGCAGGCTGCCCAGAAGTCCTCCCAGGAAGATCCCCAGGCAGCAGCTCAGCATTCCGTAGGGCATGGCTTACCCTCTGAAATTGGCAGGCTGGGTTTTCTTGATCTCCTGGAATTCCCGGAAGAAGGGCATGAAGGTTTCCGGATCGCGGATGACGCAGCCGGTGGGCTTGTGGGCGCGAATCAGGTCGCCGCAGCTTCCGCAGGTCATGCACACCCGCTTGGGGTTGATTCTGCCGTCCCGGATGATCTCGTTGGCAAAATCCGGATCGGCGAAGGCCATCCGGCCAAACAGCATTCCGTCGCACAGTCCCTGCTCAATCGCACCGGCGGAGTACAGATCCGCGTACCGGCGCAGGTAGCTGGGAGCCGACGCGAAAACGGTCATCTCCGGGACGGCTTTCTTTACGGTGCCGATGCCGTGAATCATGCGGTCAAGTCCAATGAAGGGATGCTCGTCAGGCTGATATTTGCCCTTGTCGAAGGGACGGGTGACGTGGGTGGTGGCATAGGGATTGCCCATCGTCAGATTCACCATATCCAGACCGTAGGTATCGTGCAGCTCCCGGACAAGCCGAATCGGCTCGGTGAGGTCGGGGGTCAGGCCGCTTTCGGGGCTGACGCCAAAACCGTAGGGGTAGGCGTAGCCGTCATAAATACCCAGACGACAGGTGACCATGAAGCTGCTGTCCTCGTAGGCCTTGGCGGCCAGAATGCCGTTGCGCAGCAGACGGGTGCGGTTTTCGAAGCTGCCGCCATATTTGCCGGGACGGGTATAGGCGGAGGACAGCTCTGCCAGCAGGTAGCCGTGGCAGGATTTGATATCCACCGCGTCAAAACCGGCCTCCTTGGCAAGCAGAGCCGCTTCCCCGAATTTCTCTTCCAGAGCCTTCAGATAGTCATCGGTAACGATGCAGCTGTCGTCGGCTGCCCGGTACTGCTCCAGCTCCGGGTGACGGTAGGCGATCATGGGGGCGGGCTTGTTGTCGGGATTGGAGTAGCGGCCGCTGTGATTGGCCTGCATGATCAGGTAGGGGGCAAAGCCGTTGGCCTTCAAACCGGCTTCCTTAATGGCGGCGGTAAAGGACTTGTAGGCGTCCAGCGTGTCCCGGGTGAGCAGAAGCTGGGTTTTGCTGGAACGACCCTCTTCCACAATGGAGATCGCCTCAAACCAGATGACGGCGCTGCCGCCGATGGCCTCGTTGACATACCGCCGCAGGGTGTACTCGGAGGGCACACCGTCGGGGGTAGAGTCAGCGCCCTCCATGGGTGCGATGCCCATGCGGTTGGGGAAGGTGATATTACGGACAGTCAGCGGCTTGGTCAGCGCGGAGGTATCCGCGGCGAAGGGAAGGGAAAGCCCCAGCTCAGCCGCTTTGGCCTGAACCTCCTCCAGGGATTTATAATGAAATTTTTCGTGAGCCATACATACTCCTTTTATTTGAGACCGCAGCGTGCGCCCACGTGGTCGACGAATTGCAGTCATTTTCTGATAAATTTCGGCGGATGATGTCAGTAGATATTGCCGGTTTCCCGATAGGAACGCCACACGTTTTCAAAGAAATCGTCATCCTCCGGAATGGGGCGAACCTTGCGGAATCGGAACGTGCATTCTCCGCCCTTCCAGCTTGCTTCCTGGACAAGATCGCCCCGGCTTCCGTCGTCCACTGTGAAGGTGAAGGTGTCGGGCAGCTGGGCAAAGGGCTTGCGGCCGGAGGGATCGGTGTACAGGGCGCTGCCCCGGCTCTTGCCGCCCTGGCGGAGATAGTCAACCATGGCGCTTAAGTAGGTCTGCTGACTGATCAGCGTGTCCCGATAGCGGTACAGCCATGCCAGATCCTTGCTTTCAGAAATCGTGGCGTATGCGGGAAGATTTTCCAGCCGGGCACGGATTTCCGCCATGTAGGCGGCGATTGCTTCGGAGTTCCGAATGGCGGCGCCGCAGGCGCTCATGCGGCGTCCGGCTTCGTTGCGCAGACGGTAAATGGCAGGGTCGTGTTCCGTAAAGGCCTGCTGGGCCAGATTGCCCATTTCCGTCAAAGCCCGGGCGGCCTCCCGATGAAAGGCATCCTCGTGTTCCGGCGCTCCGCCCCGCCGGGCGGCGATATACTGGGCGGCGCGGGTGCTTCCCACCTGTCCGGCGTTCAGTGCGGAACCGCCGGGACGGTAAACACCGTGGCTGGCGGCAACCTCGCCCACGGCGAAGAAGCCCTTCAGGTTGGTCTGCCACCAGCAGTCGATGTCGAGACCGCCGTTGTTGTGCTGGGCGCACAGGGAAATTTCCAGCGGTTCGGCGGCAAGGTCTACGCCCTTGTCCCGGTAAAAATCCACGGCGGGCGCATTCATATGCAGCAGACGCTCAATGGGCGTTCCAAAACAGGCACCGGCACGGGTCAGGTAGTCCAGGGCTTCCGCGTCCAGCTCCTCGAAGCGGAAATTGCCGTTTACGGGATTGGTGCGGTAGTCCAGGTAGACCTTTCTGCCCTTGCAGCTTTCCAGATAGACCAGAATGTCAATGATGGAGCTGCCGGAAGCGACTTTCCGCACGTCGAAGGGCCACTGGTAGCCCTTCAGAAACAGCTTGCTCAGCATTTCGCCGGGGGTGGCGAAGAAATCCATCAGGAATTCCCGGGGATCGCTGCCGTCCGGCTCCGCGGAGTATACCCGGGGAAGCACCTGCATATAGGTACCGGAGACGTTCCACCGGGGGCGGGTAGAGGCAAGGCCGTACTGCCACTCGGTCAGATTCTTGCCCTTGACACCGGCCTCCAGCGCCAGACCCGTCGCGCCGAACTGGCTGGCGGGATATACGCTGTCGGCGTAGATACCGGCGGGGCCGCCGGTGGCGTACACCACGTTTTTGCACCGAACCAGCAGATAGCGGTCTTCCGCCGACTGCGCCTTCGTGTTCAGGCAGAGAAGACCCAGCACCCTTTCTCCGTCGCTGATGATCTTGATCACCTGGGTGTTGTCCAGCACGGGGACACCCTTGGCGGTGACCGCTGCTTCCAGCTTTTCCGTCATCTGCTTGCTGGTGTAGGGGCCGACGCTGGTAGCGCGGCGGCGGGGGTCATGGTCTGTTTTGTAGCCGATGTATTCGCCGTAGCGGTTCCGGGGGAAGGGAACCCCCAGCTCTGCCAGCTTGAGAAAGCCCTGGGTGGACAATGCGGCCTCGCAAAGGGCAATGTCGCCGTCCACACACTGACCGTCAAACAGCGTCTCGGCCATTTCCCGGACGCTGTCGGGGTCGCCCCCGGACAGGGTCAGCTTGTAGTAGGTCTGCTTGTCACTGCCGGTATTCCGGCTGGTGCCGGCGGTGCGCTTTTCCGTAATCAGCAGAATATCCTGCCGGCCGTATTGCCATAGCCGGTCGGCCGCGTTGTAGCCGGCTGCGCCGGTGCCGACGATGGCTGTGTTGCAGCGCAGAACCCTTGCGGAGAAATTACCTGCGTTGAATCTTTCTTCGGTCATAGCACTGTTCCTTACAGACGGGGAATGTGGAAGCCGCCGTCAATGTCGATGTAGTTTCCGGTGGAGTACAGGAATTTATCGCTGCACAGGGCGCTGACTGCGTTGGCCACGTCCTCGGGCTGACCCCAGCGGGCAATGGGGAAGGTGCCCTTGGCGATGAGATCGTCGTATTTTGCCTTTACCGTGCCGGTCATGTCGGTGGCGATGACACCGGGACGAACCTCATGAACCAGAATTCCCTCGCAGGCCAGACGGTCGGCGTAAAGCGTGGTCAGCATGGACACGCCGGCCTTGGATACGCAGTATTCGCCCCGGCTGATGCTGGAGACCACGGCGCTGCAGCTGGAAACGTTGACGATCACGCCCTTGCGACCGCCCAGAGGCTCCTGACGGATCATCTGCTTCGCCACGGCCTGGGTCAGGAACATGTTGCCCTTGGTGTTGATGCCCACGACCCGGTCAAAGCTCTCTTCACTCATTTCCAGAAGGTCGGCGCGCACCTTGGGCGCCACACCGGCGTTGTTCACCAGGGCGTCGATTCTTCCGAAAGCGGCGACCGCGCCCTCCACAATTTTCAGGCGGTCGTCGTGATCGCCGATATTCGCCTGAACATAGACGCAGTCAATGCCCAGCTCTTTCAGCGCGTCCAGCGCATCCTGGTTCTTTTCCTGGACGCCGGTGGCGACCATTACAATGTTATAACCGTCCAGACCCAGCTGCCGGGCAATGGCAAAACCAATGCCCCGGCTGGATCCGGTAACGATTGCAGTTTTTTTCATAGTAGTAGAATCCTCCTCAGATACTGTTTGACAGTGCTGCCGAAAGGGCACCTCTTCGGGAAAGTCAATCCTGGGTCAGTACAACCTTGATGCTGCCGCTCTTGGGATCCAGCGCGGTTTCCAGAGCCTGCTGCAGCTGCGCCATGGGGAAGGTATGGGTGATGAACTTATCCATGGGCAGATCCCGTGCGGAGGCGATGGCGATGGGGAAGTCCCAGCAATAGCCCTGGGCGCCCTGAATATGGATTTCGTGGGTCACCAGACGGCTGGCGGGGAAGGTGACCATGGGCTTTTCGTAGATGCCCACGATGGTGGCGGTGCCGTTGGCCTTCAGGGTCATGATCGCCTGAATGAAGCAGCTCTCCCGGCCTACGCATTCAAAGCTCTTGTCCACACCCTTGCCGCCGGTCACACGCTGAACCTCCGCTTCCAGATCAATCCGGCCGCTGTTGACGGCGTCGGTGGCGCCGACCTGCAGCGCCATTTCCAGACGGGCGTCGGAAAAGTCGGCAATGATGATTCTGGCGGCGCCGCTGCGGCGGCACATGGCGGCGACCATCATACCGATGGCGCCTGCGCCGATGATCAGAACGGTTTCCCCCAGACGGATATCCGCCCGACGGACGGCATGGGTCGCAACGGACAGAGGCTCGATCAGCGCGCCGGTTTGATAGCTTAAGTATTCGGGCAGCTCATAGACGTAAGGCTCCTTGACCACCACATAGTCCGCCATGGCGCCGTCGCCCCGGCGGTAGGTGTAACTGATATGCTCGCAGTAGCCGTAATTGCCGTGGCGGCAGGCGTCGCACTTTCCGCAGACGATGCACGGCTCCACGGTGACCCGCTGGCCGACCTTGGCATGGGTAACTTCGCTGCCAATGGCGACCACGTCACCCGCAAACTCATGGCCGATGGTCACGGGCAGGGGCGCGGAGGGATGCAGCCCCCGGGCAATGTGCAGGTCGCTGCCGCAGATGGCGCTGGCGCGAACCTTTACCAGCACCTCATCGGGGGCAAGCCCCCGGATTTCTTTTTCCAGAAAATGGGTCTTAAAGGGCTCGTATACCTCGCCCACATGATTGGTAATGGGAAACATAGAAAAACTTCCTTTCTGCTTTGAACTTAAGCAAGTCCTTTTCCGGCAAAATACTCTTTCAGGTAGCGCAGGCCGTTGGCGGCCAGCAGATCCGGCGCTTCGTGTACGTCAATCCAGCTGCTGTCCAGTCCGTGGGGGGCAAAGGTTTCCATGGTGATGTGACCGCCGTAGCCAAACTGCACCAGAAGATCCATAACGCTGTCCCAGGGGACGATGCCCTGCCCGGGCGCGCCGCGGTTGTTGGCGCAGGCGTGAAAGTGAAACACTTTCCCGGATTCCAGGGCGTTTTTCAGGGACGCCAGAAGATCTTTTTCTTCCAGGCAGGCGTGATAGGTGTCATAGTGAAGCCCGACATTGGCTCTGCCGATGTCCCTGAGCATGTCAAGAATCTGCCCCGCGGTGTTGGCAACACTGGTGCGGTAACGGTTCAGCGGTTCCAGGGCGAGGGCAATGCCGCAGTCTTCGGCAATGCGGGAAAGTGCCTGAATGCCTGTCACGGCTCGCTCCCACTCGGCTTTTTTCTCATCCGGGGACAGCCAGTGCCGTTTTCCGCCGCCGGCATACAGCGGACCGCAGAAAACGCTTGCCCCCAAAGCCTGTCCGGTTTTCAGGCAGTCGGTCAGGTACGCCATGGTAGCGCTTCGGACGGCGGGATCCTCACTGGAAAGATCCCTTCCCGGCCCCATCGCGGCGCAAAGGGAAACGGCCAGGCCGGTACTGCGTATTTCGTCGGCCAGGGCAGGGAAGACGGTGGGGACGGTCATGGGCAGCTCCACGGCGGTGAAGCCCAGCTCGGCAGCCCGGGTGGGCTTGCCGAGACAGTCGTCACTCAGCCCTGCGCACCAGTTCCAAAGGTTGATACCAAATCGGTTCATAGTCCATTCCCTCCCAAAGGGGTTAGTTGGTGGAACGGCGGATAATCAGGTCGTAGGCCATCACATAGCTGTTCGCGGGAGGAAGAACGCCATGTTCTTCCTTGTAGCGAATCTGACGGATCACGCTTTTGGCAGCGGTGGCGCCGATCTCCCGGAAGGGCTGCGCCATGGTGGAAAGGGGAGGCTCCACCATGGATGCCATGGCAACGTTATCAAAGCCAAGCACGGAAACGTCCGCCGGGATGCGCTTGCCGAGATCGTGCAGCGCGTGCATGATGACGAAGGCCTTGGGGTCGCTGGAGGCAAAAATGGCATCCGGCGGCTGGGGCAGCTCCATAAGCGCACGGGTCAGATGGTAGAAGCACTCGGCGCCGCTGGTTTCCCGCATAACGAGATGTTCGTCATAGGGAAGGCCGGCATCCTTCAGCGCGTCGCAATAGCCGCGATACCGTTCCCGGTAGAAGATCAGCTCTTCCCGCCCGTAGGCAAAGGCAATCCGCTTATGGCCGGTACGAATCAGGTAACGGGTGGCGTCATAGCCCGCATGGTAATTGTCCACGCTGATGGTTTCAATCTTGCCCACATCCTCCGGCTGAAAGCGGTTTACCATCACCAGAGGAAAGCCCTGATTGTGAAGATCATGGATGCCCTTTTCACTTCCGTAGGCGGAACAGATGATAAAGCCGTCGGTCTGTCGGGTTTTCATCATTTCGATGTGCGCCATTTCGATGGCCTCGTCCTCGTCCGTGTTGCACAGAACGACGCTGAAGCCGCTCTTCCGGGCGGTGTCCTCCACGCCCCGGACGATCAGCGGGATCATAAGGTTTTCGATGGCCGGAACCATCAGGCAAATGGTATTGCTGTGTCCGAGCTTGAGACTTTTTGCTACGGCGTTCGGCCGGAAATTTGTCTTTTCGACTGCGGCCAGTACCCGCTGACGGGTTTCCTCATTGACATAGGATTTTCCGTTCAGCACCCGGGAAACCGTGCTGGTGGACACGCCGGCCACTTCGGCCACATCTTTCATTCCTACCATTTGTCTGATCCTCCGATGTAAATAAGATAATTATCGCGCCGGAAGGGAAATCAGTCGTTATCCCAGTATACGGTAGCACCGCGATGCGCGGAGGTGCAATGCTTCCTGTACAGCTGGAGCCAGCCTGTGGCCGGTTTATTGACGCGCTTCCATTCTGCCTTGCGGCGTGCGAATTCCTCTTCGGACACGTCTGCATTCAAAGTACGTGCTTCGATGTCGATGTGAATCATATCACCGTTGCGAATCAGAGCCAGAGGGCCGCCTTCATATGCTTCGGGGCTTACGTGGCCGATGGCAAGGCCGCCGGTGGCGCCGCTGAAGCGGCCGTCGGAAACCAGTGCCAGAGATTTGCCCAGACCCTTGCCCAGGACGGCAGCCATGAAGGTCTCCATATGGGGCATTCCGGGGCTTCCCTTGGGGCCTTCGTAGCGGATGATGACCACGTCGCCTGCCACGATCTCGTCGCGGAGAATGGCGTGCCATGCTTCATCCTGGCTGTCATAGCATTTGGCGGGGCCGCTGAAGACCCAGGCCGCGGGATCGACGGCGCTGAATTTGACAATGGCGCTGTCGGTGCCGATGTTGCCGTGAAGGACGGCCAGACCGCCTTCCGGATTGATGGGGTTCGAAACGGGGTGAATCACATCTGTGTTTTTATTTTCTGCCATGGCGGCCTTGTCGCCGATGGTGCCGAACATGCCCTTGGCATGGACATCGATCTTTCCGGCGGCGGCCAGCTCCTTGACCACTGCGGGAAGACCGCCGGCGGCGTCGAACTCTTCCATGGTGTAAGTGGGGTGATTGGGGTAGATGGTGCTGATCAGGGGGACTTCCTTGCTGATCTTGTCAAAGGTTTCGGGGGTGATGTCGCAGCCCATCTGACGGGCAATGGCGGGGATATGCAGCACACTGTTGGTGCTTCCGCCGGTGGCCATCATGTAGCGGACGACATTTTCAAAGCTGGTCTGGTCGATGATGTCCCGGGGACGGACGCCCTCCCGCCAGCCCTCCATGACCTGACGCGCCGCCTGACGTGCCAGCTCATGCCAATGGACGCTCTGGCTGCGGACGCTGCCGTTGCCGTGGGGGCTGAGACCTAAGATCTCGGCCATGGAGCTCATGGTGTTGGCGGTTCCCATGAAGGGACATGCGCCGGGGGTGGGGCAGGCGTTGCGGACGATGCCCTTGTAGTCCTCGCGGCTCAAATCACCGGCAATGTAGGCGGCGTAGGCCTGCTTGGTGTGGGTCAGGGTCAGCATACGGCCATGGTAGTGACCGGCTGCCATATATCCGCCGGTGAACATGACCGTGGGGATATTGACCCGCAGGGCGCCCATGATCATGCCGGGAACGACCTTGTCGCAGGTGGCCATCATGACCATACCCTCCAGCATGTTCAGCTCGGCAACCGTCTCCACTTCGCTGGACACCATATCCCGGGCGGGCAGCGTGTAGCGGTCGCCGGGGGTGTTGCTGCAAATGCCGTCGCAAATGCCGGAAATGGGAAGCTCCAGAGCAAGGCCGCCGGCTTTGTAGATTTCATCCTTCATTTCGGCGATCAGCTGCTTGTCAAAGGGAAAGTGGCCGGGGTTCATTTCGTTCCAGGTGTTTACCAGACCGATAATGGGGCGCTGGGCGTCCTCCTCGCTGACGCCCATGGCGTACAGAAGGGTATTGCGGTGGTCGAGGGATTCCTCGTTCCACTGACGGATTTTTTCGTTGGACATAAAATCATTCTCCAATATATATTATTTTGCAAACGCTTGCAAGACTTTTCTGCGAAACGCAGAAATTTGCGTATCATACTATTTCTTAGAGCGTATCTGAAAACAAAGTATTCTTGTACTATTTCAACAAAATCCAAATG
>URBH01000013.1 GCA_900546075.1 uncultured Eubacteriales bacterium
CGTATCGCCTTGCTGCCATAAGATCACCCCTATGCTTTTTCTTTTATTCTACTGCATTTTTGGATTTTGTGCAATTTATATATGAGGTTTGAGTTTTCAGATACGCCCTAATGTAATCCACGGTTTTATCATAAGGCAAGCATTCATAAATCGTTAGGTAATAATTATCCTCACCCAGATGCTCGGCACAGGATATCAGCGAAATAATCACGTCATTCTCTCCGTTATTGAACAACATCGCTTGCCTTGCCTGAAACATTTCCTGAACGCAGTTTCTAACATCTTCGTATTCAATGCCGCCTTTAGATAACAACTTCACAGTTTCTACCGCATAATACATATCATTGTTAGTTTTATATTCTTCCAATTTCCGGAGCGTGTAATCATGCAGATAAGAGTCTAATTTCTCGCTTTCGCAGCCAATGAAGTGAAGGTAAGACAAAAGATTTACCACACCATAGTTGTTAAAACGTTCGTTTTCGCTTCCCTGATATTTTATAACTGCACTAAGTACCGCTTTTTCAAACCCTTTTTCCCCGTAGCATTTTAATGCTTTTTCTTTTGTTTTTGGATCATCCCATGATGTCGTTTTAAAAAAACTATTTATCATAAGATTAACTTCTTCTCGATGTTTTAGATTTTGCTTGCATACTGTCCAAACGATGACAATTGCAATAAAGACGAGTACTGCTAGTATAATTTTTGCCCTGCGGGATAGGGATGTTTTCATTTTCCGGCCTCCTTATGTTTTAATAGCTTCGGGCATTCCACATTGGCCGGTATTCTCCAACGCCCACGCACTTTCTCAGCCTTGACCACAGCGGAAAGTTGGTTGGACTTGCACCACTTCCTGATGGTTTCTTCGCTGAAGCCCCAGCGTTCAGCAGCTTCTTTTGTTGTCATGTACTCCATAGGTTTTCCTCCTTTTCTGTATAGGGACATGGCTACATCATACAGCAAAATATCAAGTAATGCAATATGTAATTTATACAATATTAGTTGATGTTAATTTGTGAAACTATCACCGATACTATATGCTGAGGTGACGGTAAATGTATATGCGAATCCGCAAAGCGCGTGAGGAACTGGGCTACACAAGAGAGAAATTCGCGGAAAAACTGGACGTCAGTGTCTCTTATCTGGCAGAGCTGGAACGCGGCAGAACCGGTATTTCTGTAAAAATGTTAATCAAGGTCTGTAAGGTTCTCGGCCTGTCGGCAGATTATGTCCTGTTCGGTAATGACAGGCCGGAAGATTCCAAACGGCTCGACGCCATTCGCCGGATTGATGAGAAATATTTGCCCCTTCTGGATAAAGTAATTGCAGAGCTGCTTACGTTAAGCGGCGAATAGATCACTATAAATAGAACGCTCCTGCTTTATTGGGTGTGAAATCCCCAATAAAGCAGGAGCATTTTTCAGAACGATAAAATTTGCTTGCGTAGTTCAAACGGAAACGCCAAAACGTCTAGGGAATCCCTCAATACTGCGCCGCCTCGGCGGACTTGAGCTGCAATTGAAGCCTATCCGCAATCAGCGCAATAAACTCACTATTGGTAGGTTTCCCCTTGGTATTGCTCACCGTATACCCAAAGAACCGTTGCAGGGTATCCAGGTCTCCCCGATCCCAGGCTACCTCGATGGCGTGGCGGATCGCCCGCTCTACCCGGCTGGGGGTTGTCCCGAAGGTTTTCGCCACCTGGGGATAGAGTACCTTCGTGATGGCGTTGATTACGTCCATGTCGTTTACCGCGATGATAATGGCCTCCCGCAGGTACTGGTAGCCCTTGATGTGGGCGGGGACGCCGATCTCGTGGATGATGCCCGTGACCATGGACTCGATGCTGGTCTTGTCCGGGCGGCGCTTTTCCGCGGCCTTCTGACCGTCTCCGCCCCGGATCTCCTCAAGCCGCTCCACCAGCGCGGTCATATCGCAGGGCTTCAGCATCAGATACCGCACCCCCAGATTGGCCGCCGCCGCGGACACGTACTGCGTCACGAAGACGGAGGTCGCCAGGGTAATCGGGCGGCGCTCCATGCCGGACACGGCTTTCAGAACGCTGATGCCGTCCTTCTTGCTCAGCATCAGATCCAGCACCAGAACGTCGGGCTTCCGCTCCTCCACCATGCGAATGGCCTGTTCCCCGTCGTTGGCCGTTCCAACGACCTGGAAACCGTCGGCGTGCTGCAATGCGGCGGTCAGGGCGGTGCAGAAGTCGTCCGCGCTGTCCGCGATCAATACGGTTGTTACATGTTCCATATACAGTCCTCTCCTGTCATGTAAAAGATTAGATTTTGCTCCCCAATGCCACGAATCACGAAAACCCGTGTGCGACAAATAAAGAATACCATGAAGCACGCGGTTTTGCAAGGAAAAACAAAAATAATCGCTCGTCAAAAACAGCGCGTTTTCGACAATTACGACATATTTTTAGAACTTTTCTACAGTTTTCGACAAAATGGGACAGCTCCCGCGGGCAGTTGACGGAAGGAGTAGACTGGTGTAAAATGAGTAAAAATATTGTCAGGAGGGACAAATCATGAACGAAGTATGGAATCTGGACGTCATTTACCGCGGCTTTGACGATCCCGCCTTTGCCGCGGATATGGAAAAGCTGGAAAAGCTTGTAAAGGATTACGCGGCCTTCGCCGGGGAACTGGACGAACAGACACCCCTGGACGGCCTGAAAAAGGGCATCGCCCTGGAAGAAACGCTGACGGTTTTGACCGCCAAGCTGGGAGAATACGCCTCCCTGCGCCAGTCGGTGAACACCCGGGACGCGGAGGCAGGCTCCCGTCTGGGACAGGTGATGCAGCGAATCAGCGGCGCCGCCGGCGCTCAGGCGCAGTGGCGGGAGTGGGTGTCGAAAATCCCCGATTTAATGGTATTGGTGGCCGGGGACGAGACGCTGAAGGACTACACCTTCCTGTTTGAACGCCTGCTGCGAAACAGCACCCATTTGCTTGGCAGTCTTGGCGAGCAGATCAGCGCCAGGCTGTCCATGTCCGGCTCCAGCGCCTGGAGCGATTTGCAGGGATATCTGACCAGCACCGTGCCGGTCAGCTACAACGGCGGAACCACCAATCTGTCCGCCATCCGCAATCTGGCCTACGACCCCGACCCCGCCGTGCGGAAGGCGGCCTACGAGGCGGAGCTGAGCTGCTACGACCGGATCAAGGATTCCGTGGCCTTTGCCCTGAACTCCATCAAGCTGGAAACCATCTCGGACTGCCAGCTCCGGGGCTACGGGTCCCCCCTTGACCGGACGCTGGAGCAGTCCGACATGAAGCGGCAGACCCTGGACGCCATGCTGGGGGCGATGGAGGAATACATGCCCAAATTCCGGCAGTACCTCCGCGCCAAGGGAAAGGCGCTGGGGCATGAAAACGGCCTGCCCTGGTACGACCTGTTCGCGCCCATGGGCAAATCCGCGGCGCAGTATACCGCGGAGGACGCCAAGAGGATTCTGGTGGAGCTGTTCTCCACCTTCGATCAGGAATTGGCGGACATGGTGGCGCGCGCCTTTGACGAAAGCTGGATCGACTTCTACCCCCGGGACGGGAAAACCGGCGGCGCCTTCTGCGCCGGGGTGGCGTGCATCGGCCAGAGCCGCATCCTGACCAATTTCGACGGCACCTTCGGCAGCATCGTGACCCTCGCCCATGAGCTGGGACACGCCTTCCACAACCAGTGCATCCGCGCCCACCGTCCGCTGAACCGGGATTACTCCATGCCCGTGGCGGAGACCGCGTCCACCTTCAACGAGTGCGTGGTCATGGCGGCGGCCATCCGGCAGGCAAAATCCCATGACGAGGAGCTGGCGCTTATCGAGTCCCAGCTTCAGGACGTCACCCAGATCATCTGCGACATCTACTCCCGGTACCTGTTTGAAAGCATGGTGCTGGAAAACCGGGAGCAGCAGTTCATGGACGCGGATACCCTGTGCGGCATGATGCTGAAAGCCCAGGAGCAGTCCTACGGCGACGGCCTTGACCCGGGCTTCCGCCATCCCTATATGTGGATCTGCAAGAGCCATTATTACGGTGCTACCTTCTATAACTTCCCCTATGCCTTCGGCGGCCTGTTTGCCCGGGGGCTGTACGCTCAGTACCAGCGGGAGGGCGCGGCCTTCGTGCCGAAGTACAAGAAGCTGCTGCGCACCACCACCGTCGCCACGGCGGAGGACGTCGCCCAGGTGGCGGGCATCGACCTGACGGACAAGGAATTCTGGCGCAGCGCCTTGCAGACCGTCGCTCAGCAGATCGATCTGGTCTGCGGACTTCTTGAGGGAGGAAACCAGTGATGGACAGCCGGACAAAAGCATTGTGTGATTTTCTGGATGCGTCCCACAGCGTGTATCACGCCCAGGCGTATCTGGCCGAGACGCTGAAAAATGCCGGTTATACCCGGCTGTACGAGCAGGACGAATGGGCGCTCATCCCCGGCGGGAAGTATTTCCTGACCCGGGGCGGCTCCGCCCTCGTGGCCTTCCGGGTGCCGAAGGAAAGCCCCAAGGGCTTCCTCATGAGCGCCAGCCATTCCGACCGCCCCACCTTCAAGATCAAGGAGAACTTTGAGCTGGCCGCCGCCTACACCCGCATGGCGGTGGAGCGCTACGGCGGGATGCTGATCGCCCCCTGGCTGGATCGCCCCCTGTCCATCGCGGGACGGGTGACGGTGGAGACGGAAGCCGGCGTGGAAACGAAGCTGCTGGACATAGACAGAGACCTGCTGCTCATCCCCAATGTCGCCATCCACATGAACCGTCAGGCAAACGAGGGCTATAAATGGAATCCTGCGGTGGACACCCTGCCCCTCGTCGGCGGCGCGGGGGCGGCGGGCAAGCTCCCGGCGCTGCTGGAGCAGGAAGCGGGCGGAAAGATTCTGGGGCACGACCTGTATCTTTACATCCGGCAGAAGGCGTCGGTCTGGGGCGTTGACGAGGAGTACATTTCCGCCGCCGCCCTGGACGATCTGGAATGCGCCTGGGGCTGCACCCAGGGCTTCCTCAAGGGCGGGGACAGCGCGTCCGTCCCGGTTCTGTGCGTTTTCGACAGCGAGGAGGTCGGCTCCGTTTCCCCCCAGGGCGCGGGATCGTCCCTGCTGGAGGACGCCCTGGGCAGGATCTGCGACAGCCTGAAACTGCACCGGGGGCGGATGCTGGCACAGTCCTTCCTGGTGTCGGCGGACAATGCCCATGCCGTTCACCCCAATCATCCGGAGTACGCCGACCCGGGCAACGCCCCGGTCATGGGCGGGGGGCTGGTGATCAAGTACAACGCCAACCTCAGCTACTGCACCGACAGCGTCAGCGCCGGGGTGTTCCGGAAGATCTGCGGCAGAGCGGGGGTCAGGGTGCAAACCTACCACAACCGGGCTGACCTTCCCGGCGGCTCCACCCTTGGCAGGATCTCTCTTGCCCACGTGAGCATACCCACGGTGGACATCGGCCTTGCCCAGCTGGCCATGCACTCGTGCTACGAGACGGCCGCCGTGTCCGATGCCATCGACCTGGAAAATGCCATGGCGGCGTACTACGGCGCGACCCTGGAAGCGACGCAGACCGGCTTTGTCATCCGGTAATCGGCCAGACTGGCAAACTGCCTAAAAATTTTTATCCAAAATTGTAGAAACCAACCATTGCAGGTTCTTGCGGATTATGGTAACATCTATTTATCCAGGTGGATTCTGCCTACTCCACATAATAGACAGAATACCGCTAAAATAAAGGAGGATAAACCCGTCTGACGCACGGTGCGGCAGTGTGGAGACCTGTCGTAATGCTCCCGGAAGATTGCTTTCCGGTCAGCGAGAACGCACGCGAAAATGGTAGGTGCGTTCGGCGTCGAAACAGTATGGCAAGTGTAACCCTGAAGAACGTAAAGAAGATCTACCCCTTCAACGGCGACGACGCAAAGAAGAAGAAAAAGAAGAAGGGCGAGGAGGCTCCCGAGAAGAAGGTGAACCTTCAGATCACCGACAAGGGTGTCGTGGCTGTGCAGGAGTTCAGCGTGGACATCAAGGACAAGGAATTCATCGTCCTGGTCGGTCCCTCCGGCTGTGGTAAGTCCACCACGCTTCGTATGATCGCCGGTCTGGAAGAGATCTCCGAAGGCGAGCTGTACATCGGCGACCGTCTGGTCAACGACGTTGCACCCAAGGATCGCGACATCGCCATGGTTTTCCAGAACTACGCTCTGTACCCCCACATGACCGTTTACGAGAACATGGCCTTTGCTCTGAAGCTGCGTCATGCTCCCAAGGACGAGATCGACAAGAAGGTCAAGGAAGCTGCTGAGATCCTGGACATCACCCAGTACCTGGGCCGTAAGCCCAAGGCTCTGTCCGGCGGTCAGCGTCAGCGTGTTGCCATCGGCCGCGCCATCGTTCGTGACCCCCAGGTCATGCTGATGGATGAGCCTCTGAGTAACCTGGACGCCAAGCTGCGTAACCAGATGCGTGCCGAGCTCATCAAGCTGCGCGAGCGCATCAATACCACCTTTATCTATGTTACCCACGACCAGACCGAGGCCATGACCCTGGGTGACCGGATCGTCATCATGAAGGACGGCTTCATCCAGCAGATCGGCACGCCTCAGGAGGTCTTCAACCATCCCTACAACCTGTTCGTCGCCACCTTCATCGGTACGCCTCAGATGAACATGTTTGAGAACGCCAAGCTGATCAAGGTTGACGGCAAGTACGCCGTGCAGCTGGACAACCAGACCGTGGTTCTGTCCGACGAGAAGCAGGCCAAGCTCGCCGCCAACAACGTTGCGGAGCAGGATATTGTTCTGGGCGTCCGTCCCGAGCACATTGAGCTGACCGCCGGCGGCATCGAGGGCAAGGTCGACGTGTCCGAAATGATGGGCTCCACCGTCCACCTGCACGTTACCTCCATGGGTCGTGACGTGGTTCTGGTTGTTTCCACCATGAACATGACCGGCGCAGAGGTTGCTGCTCTGTCCAGCGGCTCCACCGTTCACTTCTCCTTCCCCGGCCACGTATGCCACGTCTTCTCCAAGGAGACCGGCATCAACCTGGAAGCCTGATTTTAACAAACGGGTCTGCCCTAACCGGCCAATGTCACTAAGGTAAGAACTGCTGTGGCTCGCAGAAATGCGGGCCACAGTTTTTTTCAACAATTTCAAATTATACTTGACAAACAGGGGAAACTGTGCAGCCTTTTTGCTAACTGCGGTTAGCAAAAAGGCCCTTGTAATTGGAAGTGTCCCCACCGCTCAATTACAAGGAGGCCTCCCATGTCAAATAATACGAGTTTTTAATAAAACGTCTTCCGGAAAAAATGTGCGTATTCAATTCCGTCCACATCCGTCCGGATTTGCGCTGCAACCTTTGCCGCGAGCTGCTCATTGAAATCGTTGGTCAGGCAGGCGTATTCCTATAAAGCCGCGGTGGGGTTTTCGAGAAAGTAAGCCCGGACTTTATTGGATATTTCAAGGTCATCCGGATTTAGTGAGTTGAACCTTCCGCCGAAAAAAGAGTGGCCAGAGGTTTGTTTTCGCAGCCGATTTTCAGGAACAGATAGGTCTTGATCGCACCGATCTGCGCATCCCGGAGGTTTTCTTGCCGGGTCATATAATCGATAATATTCCCGATGGTGCAGTCCGGGGAGGCATACCACCGGTCCCTTGCTCGTTCAATCATTTTGTAAAACATGGTTCCCTCTGCCTCCCATAGCCGCTTCGTCAGCCATACCCCTGGCAGTCGCAACAAGCCGTCCCTTGGTCGTTTGTTTGCAATATTTTTCCCATATTCGGCAGGTAATGTCCATCGAAAATCAGAATTATTTCGCTGTGCTGTGTTTCCGGAACTTCCCTGACGCGCTGTTTTCAGCAAAATCCGGTGCATCCGAATGAGAAGAATGCCTCGGTATCCATACATAATTCCCCTTTTCCTGCAAATACTTCTACAGGAGCAAACCGCGCGTCATGCGCTTCAAAGGAGAAGAGAATTATGAAAGCAACAGGCATCGTACGACGGGTGGACGATCTGGGCAGAATCGTCATTCCAAAGGAGATCAGAAGAACCCTACGCATCCGCGAGGGCGACCCGTTGGAGATTTATACGGAGAAGGATGGGGGTGTGATCTTCCGTAAGTATTCCCCTATGGGCGACTTGCAGGAGTTCGCTGCCCAGATGTGTGAGTCCATTGGATCCGCCACCGGGCATATCGCCGCGGTGACCGATCGGGACAGTATTATCGCCCTTTACGGCATCCCCAAGCGGGAGCTGATGGACAAGCCCAATTCGCCGGAATTGGAAAAGCTCATGGAACAGCGGAAAAATTACCTCTACAAAAACGGGGATGCCCCCATCCTGGCGGCTGACGGGGAGGAAAAGTACCGTCTTGGCGCCGCCGCGCCGATTTTGTCCCAGGGCGACCTTATGGGCTGCGTACTGCTGCTTCTGGGGGAAAACGACAGCCCCCTTCAGGAGGCAGACCAGGGGCTGGTCAAGACAGCCGCCGGTTTCTTGGGGAAGCAGATGGAAAACTGAAACCGTAGCCAGGACGCAGGAAACGCCCTGGCTGCTTTTTGTTGTGCAAAGTGGGAAATACGCCATTTTCTCGCCCCTGCTGGGCAACCGGAAAGGATGCACAAAACCTTCATGCTTTGGCATTTGCACATGTTCGTGGTGCGGCGTTCCTGCATGAAGTTTTATGGCATATTCCCGCCGCCTGGAGCATAGCGTATGGCAAAGACAAGGAGGGATGGCTATGGCGGATGAGCGTATGCCCCACAGGCTCTGTCTGAATGAGCGGCGGCAGCTGACCATGACCGGGGTGACGGAGGTGGTCAGCTTTGACGATACGGCGGTGGTGCTGCAAACCTCCCTGGGGACGCTGATCGTCCAGGGGAAGGAATTGCAGCTGAAAACCCTGTCCCTGGAGGGTGGGCAGGTGGAGGTGGACGGCAATGTTTCCGCGCTGGCCTATGAGGAACCCAGGCAGGCCGCCGGATGGAAGCGCCGTCTGTTCGGATGACCGCCCCCGCGCTGGCAGCGCACCGCTTTCTGTGCTGCTGTCTGCTGGGGGCGGCGCTGGGGGTGTATTACGAATTCCTGCGCCCCCTGCGCCCACGGCATACATTTGCCGCGGACGTGCTGTTTTTGTCGGGGGGCGCCTGGGTCTGGCTGCTCATGAGCTTTCGCGTGTGCAGAGGCGACCTGCGGCTGGGGTATTCCGCCGGACTTCTGGCCGGGGGGATCGTCTGGGATCTGATATTCGGCGGCCTGATCGCGCCTGTTTTTTCCGGATTCTGGAAATTCGTGAGGTCGCTCCTGGGCTTTGCTCTCATTCCCGTAAAAAATTTTTCAAAATTTGCAAAAATTTTATTTGCATCTGCGGAAAAATGGGTTACAATAAGATGGAATCATCGTCGGGAAAAACGGCGAAAACGAAGAGGTGAACCCATTGGAACAGAAACGCAGGGGGAAAGTGATTTTCCGGTCAGGCTCGCTGGCGCTGAAGATCATCGTGGCAGTGCTTATCGTATTCTCTATGGCGGCGCTGGCAGCTCTGAGGTGGGTACACACCGGCATTCAGGCACGAACCGGAGAGCTGCGGGACGAAGCCGCCGCTCTGGAACAGCAGAGCCGGGATCTGGAGGAGAAGATCGAGGATCTGGGTTCCGTGAAGAGCGTGGAGGACATCGCAAGAAGCGAGCTGGGGCTGGCTGACCCCAATACCCTTATTCTGGATCTACAGCCGCAGTCCTGATCCTATCAATTCATTAACTGAAAATACATGGAGGAATCACAGCATACTATGGAGTTAACCGTTGGAGCCATTTTAGAGGGTAAAGTCAAGTCTATCACCAATTTCGGCGCATTCATCTCCCTTCCGGAGGGAAAGACGGGCATGGTACATATTTCCGAGGTCGCCAATGCCTACGTCAGCGATATCCGGCAGCACCTGACCGAGGGTCAGGACGTGAAGGTCGTGGTCATCGGCCTGGAAAACGGCAAGATCAACCTGTCCATCAAGCGTCTGGAACCCAAGCCCCAGCGTGAGAACGGCGGAAATCGGAACGGGAACTATCGCGGCGCACCCCGTCAGGACGGCGGCTTCCGCCGGGAGAACAACGCTCCGGCGCAGAACCGCCCCCAGCGCGCCCCCATGCAGCCCGCCGCCCCCAAGACGGCCGACCAGCTGTTTGAGGAAAAGCTGAAGGCGTTCATGTCCGAATCCGACAACAAGCTCTCCTCCATGCGTGCGGATCACCGCACCAAGAGCAGAAGGCGGTAAAAAAACGGGCTATCCTGTTCCAAAAGGCCGTCGGCCTTTTGGAACAATGGGATGGCAGTCTGCTGCGCGCACTCCTTGGCCGCCGCAGGCGGCCAACTCGCACACTTTGCAGCCTGAGAGGTATTTTCTGCCAGGTACACGCCCCGGCAGAAAATGATTCAATTTTATTTGCCGCCTGCGGGCGGCTTTCCTCTGCGAGGCTTTTTAGATACGGTGAGGCTGCCCTGGCAGCCCGTTTTTCATGAGACGGAAATGGACTGCGGAAGGCGGGAAATTCTATGGGGAATGTTGTGATCACCGGCGGCTCCCGGGGAATCGGCGCAGCGGCGGTGGAGCTGTTCGCCGCCCGGGGCGACCGGGTGACGTTTTTGTACGAAAAAAACCACGCCGCCGCGAAAGCCGTGGCGGAGAAGACCGGAGCCACGGCCATCTGCTGCGACGTGGCGGACGGAGAAGCCGTGAACCGGGCGTTTGCCCGGATGGGGGATGTGGATATCCTCGTCTGCAACGCCGGGACGATGTACTTTGGGCTGCTGTCTCAGATGGCGGAAACGGATTGGAACCGGCTGTTTGCCGTTAACGTGGGGGGGATTTACCACTGCGTCAACGCCGTCATGCCGTCCTTTCTCAAGACCCACCGGGGCAGCATCGTGACGGTGGCCAGCATGTGGGGGCAGGTTGGCGCGTCCTGCGAGGCGGCGTATTCCGCCACAAAGGGGGCGGTGATCGCTCTGACCAAGGCGCTGGCCAAGGAGCTTGGCCCCAGCGGCATTCGGGTCAACTGCGTGGCGCCGGGGGTCATTCTCACGGACATGTGCGCGAACGTCGCTCCGGACATCCTCGCGGGAATGGCGGAGGAAACCCCCTTGGGGCGCAACGGTGCGCCCACGGATGTAGCGAAGGCCATTGCGTATCTGGCGGACGCGGAATTCATCACCGGGCAGGTGCTGGGCGTCAGCGGCGGGTACGTAATTTGAGAACAAAGGAGACTGAACTATGAAAATTGCCATCGGCTGTGACCACGGTGCGTTTGCGCTGAAAAATAAAATCATCCAGCATCTGGAAAAGCAGGGGCATGAGATCAGGGACTTCGGCACCTATTCCACGGAAAGCTGCGATTACCCCGACTTTGCCGCGGCGGCCGCCCGGGCTGTCGCCGGGGGGGAGTGTCGGCGGGGCATTGTGCTGTGTACCACCGGCATCGGCGTGTCCATCAGCGCCAACAAAATCGACGGCATCCGCTGCGCCCTGCTGTCCGACCCCTGGTCGGCAAAAATGACCCGTCTGCACAACGACACCAACATGATGGCACTGGGTGCGGGGGTCGTAGGCGAAAATCTGGCGATGGAGATCGTGGACGTCTGGCTCGCCACGGAATTTTCCGGGGAGGCGCGCCATCAGCGCCGGATCGATAAGGTTATGGCGCTGGAAAAGTGAGGTTTTTCCAATTTTTGAAATCAAAAAGAGAAAGCTGTCCGTTTGATGGATGGCTGTAAAACAGTTAGTGGAGCGTATCAATAAAGATACGCTCCATTTCTCGTTCCATCATGCTATGCCTTGGCTCTCCCTCTGGGAGAGCTGTCACCGAAGGTGACTGAGAGGGCTTTGCAGTCTTGCGTACCCCCTCCGTCCTCGCTTCGCTCGGCCACCTTTCCCAAAGGGAGAGGCAAGGGGTGCACCATTCACTACGTTTCCTCTTTTTGCCGTTATCCGCCGTAGTAGCCCGCTTCCAGCAGACGGGTCAGGGCTTCGTTGGCTTCCTCGTCGCTGAACAGCGTCGTGAAGCGCTTGTCCACGGCCAGGGCTTCCAGCGTCAGGTCAAGACGGCGCTTTTCTTTGAGCGCGTTGAAGCCGTCGCTGAGGCGGCTGCCGGATAAGGCACGGTGCGCCGTTTTCATGGCGTCTTCGGTGGGGACGGGACGCATCCGAATGCCGAGGGTTTCCGCTTTCTCCCGGTTTGCCGCCCAGGCGGCGATGAATTTTTCTTCCATAGGCTTCTCCTTAGATCGCTGCATAAAGATACATATAAACCAGCCGCAGATACCAGGGCGTTTGTTCCAGCCGGTGCCGGGCGTCGGTCAAGTACGCCGTGAACTGTTCCAGCTCCTCCACCGTCAATGTGTGCTGGCTGAATTTGGCCTTCTGCGCCAGGGCTTCCAGGGCTTCCGGGGGTGGCTGGTGCAAAAGTTTGGACAGCAGCTCCGTCTCCTGCCACATGGCAAGCCCCCGGGCGTTGGGGCGGGCGGTTTCCTGTCTGCGGCGGCGAAGGTGAATGCGGACGCTTCGCTGGGCTGTTGCCGTCAAGGCCAGCAGTGCCGGTATGAACAGCACGGCCAGAATCTTTCCGACGGTGTGCTGTTTCGGCGTGTCCGGCTGGGGCGGCGTGGACGCGGCCGGCGTCTGCGGGTTGGAGGGTGCAGCTGCGGAGGGCGACGGGGTCGTCGGCTCCGGGGAGGGTGGCTGGGCGGCTTCCTGGGTGGCTTCCGGCACGGTCTCCGGGGCGGGCTGCTGTGCCGCGGCCATGTCCGACGGCGTGGCTTCCAGCACCAGCCAGACGCCCAGCGTCGGCTCATAATATTCCGCCCAGGCGTGGGCGTTTTTCTCGGTGACAGTGGCGGGCATACCGGGGGCGGTTTTCACCAGATAGCCGCTGACGTAGCGGGCTTCGATCCCCGCCGCCCGGAGCAGCACCGTCGCCGCCGTGGCGAAGTGGACGCAGTAGCCCGCTTCGGCGCTTTCCAGA
This sequence comes from uncultured Eubacteriales bacterium, assembly GCA_900546075.1. Classification (GTDB taxonomy): domain Bacteria; phylum Bacillota; class Clostridia; order Oscillospirales; family Oscillospiraceae; genus Faecousia. Next base: position 13,014 of record URBH01000013.1, read on the forward strand.
AACCACAGGGCAAAATCCGTCTCTCCCTCGCCCATCCGGGAAGGATTCAGATCGTACCGGGCGGAAGCGCGGACGTAGTCCCCGATCTTCTCTGCCCTCTCCACGGTGGAGGAAGCGTCACCCAGAATATTCGCAAGAAGGGCTTCCGCCCGGGTGCGGGTCGCGTCCGGGAGGGCAAGATAGGGGGATGCTGCACTGGGCGGGGTCGCCGACCCGGAAATTGCCGTTGCCCGCCAGTCGTCCGGCAATCCGGCGCGGGGGATGACGTATTCGGTGTATGCCCAGGTGTTGCTCATGTTTCCGCCGATGAGCGCCATGCTCCGGGCGGGATAATAGGGCAGGTACAATAGCGCCCGTTCGCCTGCGGTGCGGATGGACACGTCGCCGTAGTCCACCCCGGTGAGGGAAAAGTCCTCCGTCCGGTGCCGGGAGGTCGTCCAGGTCATGCCGTCGTAGCCGTCATAATCCTGCCCCCGGAGGTAGAGGGTGCCGCCGATCTCCGCCGTGACCTCCATCACCGTTACGGGCGACTCGATTCTCCGCCCCAGGGACGCAAGGCGCACATGATCCGGCTCCTGAGAGGAAACGGAAACGGTCACCTCCTGCCGGACGTTTTCCACCTTTTCCGGGATGCTCTGGAACCAGGAGAGAATGGCATTCCGGGTCGCTTCCGAGCGGTTTACATAACTCTCTTGCGGGAATGCCAGGAACAGCGCCGCCAGCGCCAGAGCCGTCGGGATCGCCGCCATGGCGGTCAGACGGTTGCCCTGGGGGGCGCTTTGCCTGCGGACGCGGCCGGTGAGAATCAGAATGACGAGGCCGAACAGCAGGCAGAATAAATACGGCACATCCGGAACGGTATCCGTCACCACCATGCAGGCGGAAAGGGGGATCAGCGACGCCAGCACCGGGAGGAACGCCCCCAGCTTCCGGCACACCGACCAGGTCACGGCGGCGCTCAGCAGAACCCCCAGGGCAGCCATGGGAATATCCACCGCCGTCGCGCCGTCGGACAACGGAAGCGGGTTCCAGCCGTAGGCGTTGCCGTAAATGGAGGTCATACGGTACAGCAGCCCAAACAGCTGCTCTGCCGCCTCCTCCCGCCGCCAGGCATAACCGGCAAGCAACGCAAAAGCGCACAGCACCGCCGCGCCGCCCCATTTCAGGCTGAAGGCCGCGGCGCAGAAAACCGATGCCGCAGCGCAGATCAGCACCACCCCGGCATAGTCGTCCAAGGGCAGGTCAAATCCGCTGACCACGCATCCCACCGCGCCGAAGGCGATCAGAAAGGCCAGTGCCGCCGCGATTCCGGCGGTGACCCAGAGCTTACGCTTCATCCGGCTCACCTCCGATGTGGTACTGCCAGGAGGCGGCGAAGCCAAAATCCCGGATGGAGCCTTCTTTTGCTTCCCCGGCGCACAGCAGCGTGTCGATGGTTTTGCTCAGCTCCTGCTCCGTCTGCACCCACGATGACTGCACCCCATCGGCGGTCAGGGCGCGGATCTCAAAGCGGACGTCCTTCCCTACAAGATAGCTCCCCAGCCACAACAGCCGCCCGAATTTCCTGTCCAGCTCCTCCGGGGCTCCCCGGAGGGTCATGGTCAGCATCACCAGCCCCCGCTGGGGTTCCATGGGCTGACGGATCATCCATTTGCCGGTTTTGGCGGTGAGCTTCCAATGCACCTGATTCAGGCTGTCCCCGGGGCGGTAGAGCCGAAGTTCATGGTTTTCCGCAAAGCCGCCGGATTTGGGCTTCCACGCCCGGGCAATGTAACGGTCAAGGTCGGGTATGGCGGGAATGGGCAGGGGCTTTGGGCGGACGAGGACGGTCTTGGCCGCCACCTTCCTCACCGGGAAGGCAAACAGCCCCAGATAATCGCAGACCCGCGCCCGCGCCACGGTGACGACAATGCCGCCGCAGTGCTGCGTGGGCAGTCCGGAACCCGCCCGATAGCGCTGTGTCTGACCGGTGATGCAGCTGCGCAGGCGGATGTTTCCCTTGAAGGGCGGCAGCGGAAAGGCACTGCTGCCCAGCAGCCAGGTTTCCGCCTCCGTACCCATGGGAACGGCGTCCGCCCCGTCCGGGGACAGGCGGAAGGAAAGCATGGCGGGGATGCTGATCATCAGCGACAGCCAGGGAAGCCCCCCTACGATCATCAGCGCCAGCCAGGAAAACCACTCGCCGTAGGCAATGTAAAATACCCAGCAGCCGAACAGCGCCGCCAGATACCACAATCTCCGCCCGACCATGTCAGCGAAGCCGGGGGGCGGGGACAGCGGTGAGGATGTCCTGCAATACCGTCTGGGGCTGCTTTCCCTGGGCTTCCGCCCTGGGGGAGAGAATCAGCCGGTGGGCGATGGTGTGGACGAAGACCTCCTTCACATCCGCCGGGGTCACGTAATCCCGCCCCCGAAGCCGTGCCACCGACTTTGCCATGGCGGTGACGGCCAGGGTCGCCCGGGGGCTTGCACCCCGGAGAATGTCGGCGCTGCCCCGGGTGGCGCTGATGAGGGCTACAATATAATTGACCACGCTGTCGCTGAGGTAGGTTTCTTCCACCGTGTCCTGCATGGCGGTCAAATCCTCCCGGGTCATCAGAGGTGTCAGCTCATGGAGGGGGTTGCCGCCCTGCCGGTTCAGCACCATGGCGGCCTCGTCCTTGGGGCTGGGATAGCCCATGGACAGGCGCACCATGAACCGGTCCATCTGGCTGTCAGGCAGCAGCTGGGTGCCCGCCGCGCCGGTGGGATTCTGGGTGGCAATGACCGTAAAGGGCTTTGGCAGGGGGTGGCTCACCCCGTCCACCGTGACCTGCCCTTCCTCCATGGCCTCCAAAAGGGCAGACTGAGTGCGGGAGGTGGCGCGGTTCAGCTCGTCGGCGAGGAACAGATTGCACAGCACCGCGCCGGGCTGATAGCGCATTTCCCCGGCGGCGTCAGGCACGGAGTAGCCCGTCACGTCGGAGGGCAGGACATCCGGGGTAAACTGCACACGGCTGCAGCTTAAGCTCAGCACCCGGGAAAAGGCCAGCGCCATGGTGGTTTTCCCCACGCCGGGAATGTCCTCCAACAGGATATGCCCCCGGGCGAGGATCGCCGCCAGCACCCACAGCAGCACGGGATCCTTTCCCACAACCACGGTTTTCACCTGGGTGAGAATCTGCTGGGCGTAGCTGGCTACGGAATTGTCTCTGGCCGGCATCCAACCACCTCTTTCATGGAAATTCCTGTTTTCCCCCATTGTACTCGTTTTTCCGTGAAAAAACAAGTCGGAGGGAGCGCAGGCGCCTTAAGATTTCCTTGCGGCGGGGCGGATTTGCATTCTTTTTCGTAAGAAATGCAAATAGGAAAGAGCAGATAGTGATTGCAAACCGGCGAAAATGTGGTATCATATGGTAAACCATTGTTCTTGGGAGGCTGCCATGTCGATTCAGACCGCTTTAGATGAATATAACCTGGCGCTGAAACAGGGCCAGAGGGAATACCGGGAGCTTGTGATGGAGGGGCGCTCGCCCTACCCTGCCGTGCTGGACGATATTCTGCCGGAAAACAATACGGATTCCGTGGTGGACGTGGGGCTGGTGGAAATCCCCTCGGAGCGGATCATCGGCACCAAATCCGCCGGACGCATCTCGGCCTTTACCGCCTCCTTCTGCCCGCTGCTGGACAGCAAATCCGAGTTTGCCACCAAGTGGGTCAACCTCTGTGCTGCCCACCTGGGAGAGACGGGCATCACCGACCCCATTCTGTGCTACGAATATCTGGGGAATTTCTACGTTCAGGAGGGCAACAAGCGGGTCAGCGTCCTGCGGCACTTTGGCTCCCCCCGGATTCCCGGCACCGTCAAGCGGATTGTGCCGCCCCTGACGGATGAGCCGCGGATTCAGGCGTACTATGAATTTATGGACTTTTACAAGGCCTCCCACCTGTACTGCGTCCAATTCCGCCATCCCGGAGATTATGCCAGGCTTCTGGCGCATCTGGGGAAGAAAAGCGACGAAATCTGGGAGGAATCGGAACGGCGCACCTTCAACGCCTATTTCCACTATTTCCGGGACGCGTTCAGCGCCCTGCAGGTGCCGCCGGAGGAAGTTCTCCCCGAGGAAGCGCTGCTGCTGTGGCTGGATCTGTACCCGTTTCAGGACTTAGGGCAGCTGTCCACGGCGGAGCTGAAAAAGAGCGTCGCCGCCCTGCGGGAGGACATGGTCGCCAACACGAAAAAGCAGGAGGCCGTCAAGGTGCAGACCAAGGCGGAGGACACCTCCAGGACGTCCCTCTTGGAGCGGTTCATTTCCGCAAGCCCCGACCATCTGAACGTGGCCTTCGTCCATCAGATGAACCCCGGGAGCAGCACCTGGGTGCTGGGTCACGAGGAGGGGAAGGAGCATCTGAAAAAGGTGTTCGGCGACCGGGTCACCCTGCGCAGTTACTTTGACGCCGCGAGTCCGGAGCTGGCCGAGCCGATCATCGAGCAGGCGGTGGCCGACGGCGCGCAGGTGGTGTTCATCACCGCACCCCCCTTGAGCCGCGCCACGCTGAAGGCCGCGGTGGAGCATCCCAAGGTGCGATTTCTCAACTGCTCCGTCGATCAGGCCTATTCCAGCATCCGCACCTATTACGGACGGATCTACGAGGCGAAGTTCATCACCGGCGCCATCGCCGGCGCCATGGCGCAGAACAACCGCATCGGCTACATCGCCTCCTACCCGATTTTCGGCGTTCCCGCCTCCATCAACGCCTTTGCCCTGGGGGCGCAGATGACCAACCCCCGGGCGCAGATTGAGCTGCGGTGGTCGTGCGTCAAGGGAACGCCCCAGGCCGATCTGCTGGCGGACGGCATCCGTGTGGTATCCAACCGGGACGCGCCGACCCAGGCGAAAATGTATCTGGACTTCTGCAATTACGGCACCTACCTGATGAACGACCGGGGCGACCTGATTCCTCTGGGAACGCCCATCTGGGTCTGGGGCAAGTTCTATGAATTCGTCATCCGCAGTATTTTCGCCGGAGGCTGGAAGCGGGACAAGGGAGAATCCACCGCCCTGAACTACTGGCTGGGCATGGACAGCGGCGTCATCGGCGTCCGGCTGTCCGAAAAGCTTCCGGAGGGCGTGCATCAGTTTGCGGAGATTCTGAAAAAGGGCTTGGAGGACGGCGTTCTCGACCCCTTCCGGCGGCGCATCACCGCCCAGGACGGTACGGTGAAATCCGACGGTACCCGGGGGTTCGCCCCGGAGGAGCTGCTGCACATGGATTGGCTGTGCGACAACATTGTGGGCAGCATCCCCACCTTTGATCAGATTCTGCCGATCTCCCAGCAGATGGTGCGGGAGCTGGGCATTTACCGAGATAAAATTCCCGCAGAGAAGGAGGGGAAGCCCCGTGAAGATTTTGACCGTATCCGATGAGGAATGTGCCGCACTCTGGGATCATTACGTCCCCGGGCGGCTGAAGGAGTATGACCTGATCCTCTCCTGCGGCGACCTGAACGCGCGGTATCTGAGCTTTCTCGTCACCATGGCGCGGTGCCCTCTGCTGTACGTCCACGGGAATCACGATACCAACTACCGCCAGGTTCCCCCGGAGGGCTGCGACTGCATCGACGACCACATCGTGACCTACAACGGGGTGCGCATCCTGGGTCTTGGTGGGTGCCGCAGGTACCATCCCGGCCCCCACCAGTACACCGACGACCAGATGCGCCGCCGCATCCAGAAGCTCAAGTGGAAGCTCAAGCGTATGGGGGGGGTGGACATCGTGGTGACCCACGCGCCGCCCTACGGCCTGGGCGACGGGGACGATCCGGCGCACTGGGGGTTTGAATCCCTGGTGGGGCTGCTGGATACATACCACCCAAAGTATCTTGTCCACGGGCATGTCCACCTGCGCTACGGCGCCCGGGATCGGGTGCGGGATTACAACGGCACGACCCTCATCAACGCCACCGAACGCTATACCTTTGAAATCCCCGACCGGCCGGTGGACGGAAAAGAGCTGGGTCAGGTGATCTACAAGACCCGCCAGGGACGGGACGACCCCCTGGGAAGGTGCTGATACTAGTTTTCAGGCAACACCGCATAATTTGACAAGAAGGCTCAGCCAGGATTTTTGTTCCAATTCAAAGTTTGGAAAACGAAGGAATACTGTATGTACCCGCAAGGGGTATGCCGCATCCGTAAGCCAGCTTGCGCTGGCAACGGCTGCGCTATATTTCTCGTTTTTCAAACTGAAGAAGTGGGGCAAAAAGGCGGCTGAGACTCGCAGGCACAATTGTGCGGTGTTGCCTTAGTACGAGAAATGGAGCGTATCTGTACCGATACGCTCCATCACTGCTTTACAACCACCCATCAAATCAGGCGATTCGTGTTAAATTACTCTTCTTCGTCTTCCAGAGAAAACTCCAGCGTCTCGCCGCAGTTGGGGCAGACGATGCTTCCCTTTTCCAGCGTCTCCTCGTCAAAGTCGACCACTTCGCCGCAGCTGGGGCATTCCGCCTCATAAATGGTGGTCTCCTCGTCGCCGAACTCGAAGCCCTCGTCGGAATCCTCGTCGTCATCCCACTCGTCTTCGTCGTCGTAATCCTCGTAGTCGTCATCGTCCTCATCCATGATGAAGTCCTCGATGGCGTCCAGGTCTTCCTCGATCTCATCCAGTTCGTCGGAAATGGCAATGGTGGTCTCCTCAATGTCGGTGACGCGCTTGGCCATGTCCCCCAGCAGGTCCACGATGGCAGCGATCATCTTGCCCTCGTTGGACTCGGTGTTCAGGTTCATGCCCTCCATCAGGCCCTTGAGGTAGGCGGACTTTTCGGAAATCGTCATAATGATCCTCCTTTACACGTAATTGGGGCGAAAAACGCCCCCTGCTTTTATGGATTAAGCCTTGGAGCGACCCAGGTACTCGCCGGTGCGGGTGTCGATCTGAATCTTGTCGCCCTCGTTGATGAAGAGAGGCACCTTCACCTCAGCGCCGGTCTCCACGGTAGCGGGCTTGGTGACGTTGGTGGCGGTGTTGCCGGCGAAACCGGGCTCAGTCTTGGTGACCACCAGGTCGGCAAAGTTGGGGACTTCCACGCCGAACACCTTGCCCTTGTAGCTCATAATGGTGCAGACGTCATTCTCCTTGACGAACTTGAAGGAATCGTCCAGAGCGGAAGCATCGATGGGCTCCAGCTCATAGGTCTCCTGATCCATGAAGTAGTACAGGGCGCCGTCATTGTAGGAATACTCCATCTTCTTGCGCTCAACGAACGCGGTGGGGAACTTGGCGGTGGGGTTGAAGCTGGTCTCGGTGACAGCGCCGGTGATGACGTTCTTCATCTTCACACGGACGAACGCCGCGCCCTTACCGGGCTTGACGTGCTGGAACTCCACGACCTGCATAACCTTACCGTCCATATCAAAGGTAACGCCGTTTCTAAATTCGCCTGCAGAAATCATTTTCTATTTCCTCCTATGATGCCTTTCCTGGGAAAAGCAAATTGTGTATACAAGAATTTTACACATGTATTATAGCCTAAAAAATTCGACTTTTCAATAGGGAAATCCAATAAAAATTGCGCCCTATCCGGATTCTTCTTTGCCTTCTCCGTCACAGCCTAATCAAACGTGTAGAAACGATTGTTTCTGCGGGCAGAAATCGCTTCCTGTCTTCTATCCCTGCCGCGCCCTGAGCTTCTCAAAAAACGGATTTAGCCAGATAAACAGTTGGGGGTGAATTTTAACCAGAAGCCGCTTAAGTTTCGTAATTCTTCCCATATCATCGCCATAATTACCTGTAAGAGGCGCAGCGATTCTCCGGACAAGCTCCTGATTCTGATCTTTCCACTCCGGCATCTTCCAGGTGATGAGAAGCATATCCATACAAAGGCCGATATACTGATTGTAGGCCTCCGGGACACACGCCGGGAAATGCTCCTGATAAAAAGCCAGCCGTTCCTTGGTGCTGGTAATCCATTCAAAGAAGCGCGTTGTAAAATGCCCACGTGTAATACTGTTTTCCGACTGATACCAGTAATACATCGGCCGTGCCGTGTAGGTTACCCGCTTTGCCCTTGCGACAAGCAGATGCTGCATAGCCATATCTTCCATATACACGTTTTTCTGCCGTAGCCCATCAAACATTTCAGCAGCATATAATTTATCCCACATCGCATTGGTTATGCAGCTGCAACGAATCAGTTCCGACTGAGCATCGGTACCACCAGCTGTAAACTGGACGTCCATATCAGGGTTAAAATATCCTGTGATTTTCTCCCCTGTAACAATTGCCGTGCCACAGCAGGAAATCTGTGCATTTTCCGCTATCATTCTTTGCAGCAGGACTTCATACATTTCCGGGTCAATCCAATCGTCCGCGTCCACAAATCCAACATAATCGCCATGCATAGCATCCAATCCAGCGTTTCTGGCTGGCCCCACGCCATCGTTCTCTTTACGAATCACGGCAATTCTGGAATCCTCCAAAGCAAAGGCTTCGCACAGCTCCCCGCTTCTGTCGCAGGACCCATCATCCACCAGAATAATCTCCAAATTCCGATAGGTCTGCCCACGGATACTGGCAACACACTTTTCGATATACTTTTCTGCATTATAGACAGGCACGATAACAGAAATCAGTGGTTCTTGCACCCTATTCTCCTTAACTGCTCACGCTATACCATTTTCGTAAAAAGAGGAAGCAAACCCGAATAATCAGATAATAATCAGGTTCTTGGGGCTTCCCGTAATATCCTCGCAGCCTTCTTCCGTGATAATGGTTACATCCTCGATGCGAACGCCGAATTTTCCGGGCAGATAGATGCCCGGCTCCGCGGAGCAGACGACGCCTGCGGGCAGCGGCTCGGTGTTGCTGGCGTTGGGGCTGGGATTTTCATGGATTTCCAGACCAAGGCTGTGGCCGTAGCCGTGGCCGAAGTATGCGCCGTAGCCGGCATCGGCAATGACCTTCCGGGCGGTGCCGTCAATATCCTTGCCGGGAACGCCGGCCTTCGTGGCGGCGATGGCGGTCAGCTGCGCCTTGAGAACGGTATCGTACACGTGCTTCATCTCGTCGGTGGCGTAGCCCACGGCCACGGTGCGGGTCATGTCGGAGCAGTAGCCCATGTAGGACGCGCCAAAGTCCATGGTGACGAAGTCGCCCTTCTGAATGACCCGTTCCCCGGCGACGCCATGGGGCAGGCTGGTATTGGGGCCGGATACCACGATGGGGTCAAAGGCCAGACCGGTGCCGCCGTTCTTGTACATGCAGTAGATCAGCTCCGCCTGAAGCTCCAGCTCGGTCATGCCGGGCTTGATGCGGGTGATAACCTCGGCAAAGGCTCTGTCGGTGATGGCCTGCGCCTTGCGCATCAGCTCCAGCTCCCAGTCCTCCTTGGTGCCGCGGAAGGCGTAGATGGGCTTGTGGAAGGGCACCAGCTTGGCGTTCAGCTTCTCGTTGTAGTGGAAATACTCCTCTGCGGTGAGATAATGCTCCTCATAGCCAAGGGCGGTCACGCCGAAGTCGGCAATGGCCGTGTTCAGGCGCTGGATGTAGCTGTTCTCCCGGTTCACCTCCAGAACCTCAAAGCCCTTCAGGTTCTTCTCGGCGGACTCGATGTAGCGGCTGTCGGTGAAGTAGCGGCACCCCTTCTTGGTGACGATGGCAACGCCCTCGGCGATGTCGAACTCCGCGCCGTAATGGCGGCTGTAGCGGGAGGTCAGCAGCAGGCCGTCCACCTCCCCGTCCAGCAGGGTCAGATACTTGTCAAGATTTTTCATGGTCAGATTCTCCTTTTCTTTGCAGGTAAAATAAATGGCAGCTCCAGCACGTGACGTGCCTTCAGCCAGAAATTGTGATTGTTGATGGCGCTGACCAGAATGGAGGTCACACCGACGCAGTTGGCGCCGAGGGTATCGGTGTAAATCTGATCGCCCACCAGCGCGGCGTTTTTTGCGGGAATGTCATATTTTTCCAGACATTCCCGGATACCCTTGGAAAAGGGCTTTTTCGCATGGGTGATGCAGTCAAGACCGTGTTCCTGACAAAAGCGGGGCACACGATCCTTGCGGCTGTTGGAGACGATGCACACGGCGATATCCGTCTGCTTCATCCGGTTCAGCCACGCCGTCATCTCCGCCGTGGGGACGTCGGTGGTGTAGGGTACAATGGTATTGTCAAAATCCAGCATCAGCAGCCGGATGTCCCGGGCGTGGAGCAGCTCCGGCGTTATGTCGGTGAGGCGGTTTGCGATGATCTTGGGAAGTAGAGAAAAGGGCATAATATCCTCCCGTGGTTCGTATAGTGATCGTAGAGCGGGCAGCCCCCGCATATCGGCTTATATTATATCACGGAAAGGAGGATTTGTCCATGGCGATTCGTCCGTTTCTTGCCATGACAGCGGCGGAAATCCGGGGAACCGAGACGCTTCCGCCGAAAACTGCCTGGATGGCCTGTCATTTTTCCCCCTATTCCACGGGGCTTACCAATCTGCCGAAGGCACTGCCCCCCGGCTCCATGGTGATTCTGGACGACATCACCCCCATCCATGGGCATGACGCCGAAGCCATCGCCGCCCAGCTGCGCTCCCGGCTGGAAGAAATGGAATGCAGCGGCGTTCTGCTGGATTTTCAGCGGCCCGGATATGATGAGGCAGGACATCTTGCGGGGCAGCTTTCCGAAGCCCTCCCCTGCCCCGTGGGCGTGTCCGCGCTTTACGGGCGGGGACTGAACTGCCCGGTTTTTCTGCCGCCCGTGCCGCCGGATGTAAGTCTTGCAAATTATCTTGCCCCATGGCAGGGGCGGGAAATCTGGCTGGAGCTGGCGTTGGACGGCGAGACCATTACCCTGACACCCGCAGGAGCCACCACAGCTCCCCTGCCCCCGGCGGCGCAGCTTTCAGGCGGACAGCGGGACGAAAAACTGCACTGCCACTACCAAATCCACACAGACGCGGACAGCGCGCGCTTCACCCTGTTCCGCACCCCGGAGGATTTAGATGAGCTACTGATCGAAGGCGAAGCGCTGGGCGTCACCCGCGCCGTCGGCCTATATCAGGAGCTGCACGGCATTCCCCAATTCCTGACCGCCCCGGAATGATTCATACTATTTCTCGATAAAATGGTTAACACCATTTTATCCTGCGAATCCTTCGCAGGCCGCCGGTGGCGGCGAGAAATGTATGGACTTACGTTTTTTGCGGCTACGCCGCTGGCTGCTGAAACAGCAGCCGAATAAAACGGTTTTTAACCGTTTTATGAAAAACTAGTATCACACGGCAACGCCCCCTCCCGGCTGGGAGGGGGCATACTGCTATTTACGACACCTGAAACTCTACATCGCCGTCCAGAATGACGGACGCGATCTCGTTCACGTCGATCATGCGGTTGAACATCAGGGTGACGTCACGGTCGGTGTATCCTACCGCAAACATATGGTTGGCAACATTCTCGTCCATAACCACGTACTCCGTGCCGTCCTTGAAGGAAATCTTCACCCGTCCAATGCACCTTTCTGGATAGTCCTGCATTTCTCTGGTATCCACGCAGATGGCAATGGGCGAAACCTTGATATTCCCGTCCGCCAGAGTCAGATTGCTCATTTCTCCCAGCGCTTTTTCGGGGATCGTGATCTTCTCCGGGCAGTCAAACCGCCCATCCAGCCGCTCGTACACAAGTCTCTCATATCCGGTATCCACGATTTCCTCACGGGAAACCCCAGACGCCACTTCCTCGTATTCGTCGCCCAGCGCCTGCTTCAGATGCTCTATCGCCTCGTCCTCGCTGAACTCCTGCTTGACCTGCTCCTTGGTCTGCTTCCACAGTTCCTTATAATCCGACAGACGGATCGGCGCCCACTGGGTGAAGCTCAGCACCAGATCGGTGCTTTCCGGGTTGTCCAGCCGGTAGTAATACGCCGCCGTCAGCTTGGTGTCCGTGGACTGATCGGGAATGATGTAGCTGTAGCCGTACTGATTGATGTCCAGGATTTCCCCCTCCGGGAAATAAATTTCACCGTTCTCCTGTAATGCATAGTCGGCAATGCCGTCGGGATTCTCCAAAGTGTAGGTCAGCACGCCGCATTTGGTCACCTGATCGTACATATTGGCGTCCACCGTCAGGGTGTAGCCCTCCCAGGAAATGGTCTGCCCCACGGGGCTGACCAGCGGCACCGCCTCGGACACCGCCACGCTTTCGTCCACCGGCACCCGGTCATAGGCCGGGATGTCGTAGACCTCGCCGGGCTTTTCCGGGTCTGTAAAATGCGTCACATCCTTGTGGTCATAGCCCGTTTTGTCGCCGAACAGACCGGATATCATGTCCTGGGGGCTGTCGAAGATCACAAAGCCCGCCACCGCGTAGGCCGTCACGGCCAGCAGACTTACGATCAGCGCCGCCACCAGCAGATTCCGGAGAATCCGGGAAACGTTTCTTTTCTTCATTTGGGGTTCCTCCTGTTCCCTTTGACCGGAGGGTCTTGCCGTCGTCAGCTCACTGCGCGTCAGGCGGCTGGATTCCACCTCGCCGATGGCGAGAAACAGTTCTTCCGCTTTCATACCGTATAGCCCTCCTGTATCAGATAATTTTTGAGCTTCTGCCTGGTGCGGGAAAGGGTGCGCAGCACCGTGGCAGGCTTCATGCCGTACCGCTGGGCGATCACACCGCTTTCCTCCACGAAGAAGTACCGCCGCAGGAAAATGTCCTGCTCCCGCGCCGGGAGGGTGTTCAGGAACGCCCGGATGGCCTTGGCCAGTTCCTTGGCGTCCATCCCATCCCCCACACAGCCGGGCGCGGCAATGCAGTCGTCCAGCTCTTCCAGCACCAGTGTCATCTCCCCGCCGCCCCGCTTCTCGGCGTTCATGCTCCGCCAGCGGGAAAAGGCGAGGTTCCGGGTGATTTTGGCGAGGAACATTTTGAAGATGCCCGGACGCTTGGGCGGGATGGTGTTCCATGCTCTTAAATATGTATCGCTCACGGTTTCCTCCGCGTCCTGATCACTGTGCAGGATGGAATTGGCGAGGGTGAAGCAATAGCCGCCGTATTTCCGGTCGGTTTCCGCCACCGCCTGTTCATCTCTGGCAAAATACAAGTCCAGAATCTGTTCATCGTTCATGCTGTTCCTCCTTGGGAAGCCCGGGTCTATTCCGGGGCGTCCCGCTTCTGTGAAAGGCCCTTCTGCTCTATAAGACGCAAAGGACGGGCAGTTCGGACAGGAAATAAAGAAAAAACGCCTTGAGCTGAGCTGAACCGGTAAAATAAGCAACAGACAAAACTCCCTCTCGTGCAGGACAGCAAGCCTACACGAGAGGGGTATCGTTATGGATAAACACGCATTGCTAAATATTGCAACATGCGAGCCTTATTTTTTCGGTTCCACTATCCTTCTCAGGAGTTCGGAAGTATCAACGTTTGTAATTTAATACGTCTGTACTACCCGGAATTTATTGTAGCCATTATAAAATGTGCTGATGGGTTCGTCTAATCTGTCGTAACTATGTCCGCAATAGCACAGATTTCCATTAGAATCCTTTGTAACAATGACACTGTGGTTATAGCGGCCAATGATCGGCTTCCCCTGCAACAAGAATCCTTTATTCAGATATCTGCTCATTGTCGTTCCATCCGACGTCTCAAAAACAGCGTATTTAGGCGAGAGGTAACTATATAGATCAACAACTCTAACCCACGAAGTTGATGCACTATACTCCGAACTGGATGAATTGTTAAAATAAAACCATCTTGAAGTCGTACTCACATACCCGTTGGCAGTCTGGTCCGAAGTATTATACGTCTTAGGAAGTCCGCCGGCATACAAACACTGAGAAGCAAAATTCGTGCAGTCCCCAGAACTAGACGGCTGTGTTACATATGAATCCGTATTGTACGTGGTTGCCCACGTTTTTGCATAAGTCTGAATAGCACTTCCATCCAATGGGTTCTCGGGTGCGCGCATCACGGAAGCATTCTCTGCCACCTCATGCACCACCTCCATGGTTACGGTTTCCTGAAAATCTCGGTCAAAGTCATTTTCAAAGACCTGCTCCAATGTTTTCTCCGCCGTGGCACTTTGCAGGGGCTGCTCTACAGCATTCGTAAAGTCCCATGTTTCGTCGCTTATATTTTCGTCATAGTATATACACATATAGAGATACAGTGCGCCAAAATCAGGGTCTTCCTCAGTCATAAGCATTAGCGGATAACTGTCTCCCTGGAACATTTCTTTAACCAAATCCTGAAATGCTGCACTTTCGTTTTGAATGCCATCATAATTTTCATCCAAGTAGCTCTGAGCAACGTCAGCCAGTTCTTCAACTGTCATATCAAGGGCTAAACCCCAGTTTTCAATAGACTTAGTATAGTCTTCCTTCTCTGAAGCGTATCTTGATGTATACGCTTCTTCGATTGCTGTCGTCAATTCATTCAGGCGCCCCTGTTTCTTCAATTCAAGGACTTCCGGCATCGTTGTAAATACAGGATTTATGTTTTCAAGCATTTGCTGCTCGTCAACAGTAAAATAGGCTGTATCATCTTCACTTGTTTCACTCGCAAAGGCAGAGACGGATACGGAGAACACCAAAACAAGAGTCAACGCCAAAGCAAATAATTTCTTCATAGCAAACCTTCCTTTTATCAGTAGTTCACAAAGCCAGACACCTTTACTTCTACAGTAGAGTTGTTCCGTATCTGGAGCGTATAGTCCCCACTTTCTTCAACCTGTATGGTCTTATCCACGCTTCCATCGGTCACATTGAAGTAATAGAACGTTCCCTGAGAATCAACCAATCCAAAATCTACGCTTGCAGAAAAAGGAGAATAGGATGCCTTAATGGTAACCGTTTCCCACGCAGCCAAAGGAAAGCTGCTGTTCGCTATTACCTTGGATTTTGCAGGAATGCTCATATTGAACGATCTTGTTGCAAAGGGGGCGATCAATTTGTCTGTAAAATTTTCAAGGGCAGTGATTTCAATTTCGGCCGCACTTGCAGGCACTGAAACTGCTCCCACAATCGCAACGCAAGCCAAAACCATACAGATTATTCTTTTCACCCGCATATTCATCACCCCCTTTCAAATGGGATTATTCGAAGGAGAACGTATACGTTGTATAGTTGTCTTCCTCTGCAACTGTCAAATCCGTTATTGGCATGACTTGACTTCGTTCTCCTTTTGAATTTCTCGCTGTAGCAATAGCAGTCACCACCACTGCTAAAATAATCGCCATCAGCACTAAGCCAATCGCAGCGCCAATGTACCATCTCCTGCGGTTGCGGAATCCGTTTTTCTCTTCCGTTTCACTGGCTGCCGACTGATCTTGCTTTACCTCATTTTGCTTGCTGACACTCTCCGCCGCGTCATTCAACAGATAATCAATAGATACGCCGTACAGCTCACTTAAAACTTTCAGATTATCTGTCGTTGGTACTGCCAAGCCGACCTCCCATCGGGATATCGCCTGACGGGAAACATTCAGTTTCTCTGCCAGTTCCATCTGTGTTATCCCTTTTTGCTTTCTCAGAGAAACCAGTTTCGCCGGTAAGTTTCTTGCGGTTTCTGTCTCCATTTTAGTTCACCCCTCCCGAGAGTAAACCACATGCGGTTTACATTTAGGCAATCTGTGATTGCATTTCTGAGCATGTTGAAAATGGGCTTCTATCCTTCCGGCTCGTTTACTGCCTGAGCGTCTCCAACGCCAGTGCATTCTGCGTCTTATACAGCTCGGCGTAAATGCCGCCCTTTTTGAGCAGCTCGTCGTGGGTGCCGCATTCCGTGATGACGCCGTCGGAAATCGAGATGATGCGGTCGGCGTTGCGGATGGTGCTTAAGCGGTGGGCGATGACCAGCGTCGTCCGGCCTGCCGCGAGCTTGTCAAAATCGTGCTGGATTTTTGCCTCCGTCACGGAGTCCAGCGCGGAGGTGGCCTCGTCCAGAATCAGAATGGGCGGGTTTTTCAGGAAGATACGGGCGATGGCGATCCGCTGCTTCTGCCCGCCGGAGAGAAGGGTTCCCCGCTCGCCCACGTAGGTGTTGAAGCCATCGGGCATGGCCTGAATATCGTCGAAAATCTCCGCCTTTTTGGCCGCGTCAACGACCTGCTCCATGGTGGCGTCGGGCTTGCCGTAGCGGATGTTTTCCAGAATGGTGTCGGCGAACAGGAACACATCCTGCTGGACAATGCCGATGTTTTCGTGAATGCTTCGCTGGGTCACGTCCCGGATGTCCTGACCGTCAATGGAAATGGAGCCGGAGCTGACGTCGTAAAACCGGGGGATCAGCTGGCACAGCGTGGATTTGCCGCCGCCGGAGGGGCCGACGATGGCAACCGTCTCCCCGGGAGCGACGGTCAGATTCACGTCGTGAAGCACCGGCAGATCGCTTTCATAGGCGAAGGAAACATGGTCAACCCTGATTTCCCCCCGGACGTTTTTCAGCTCTCTTGCGTTGGGCTTATCCTGCACGGTTGGTTCGGTGCGCATGACGTCCACAAAGCGCTTCAGTCCCGCAAAGCCGTTGGCGAATGTCTCGGAGAAGCTGGAGAGCTTGCGCATGGGGTTGACGAAGGAGGAAATATACAGGCAGAACGTCAGCAGGTCACGGTAGTCCATTTCCCCCTCCATGACATAAAAGCCGCCAAAACCGATGATAATGACGTTCAGGCTGCACAGGAAGAACTCCACGCTGCTGCTGAACATGCCCATTGCTTTGTAAAAATCCCGCTTGGAGACCCTGAAAGCGGCGTTTGCGGCATCAAACCGGGCAGTTTCCACGCTTTCGTTGGCGAATGCCTTGGCAGTGCGGACGCCGGACAGGCTGCTCTCGATCTCCTGATTGATATGGCCGATCTTCTCCTTTGCCACGGCGGACGCCCGTCCCATCCGGCCGCGCATGGCCATTGCCACCGCCAGAAAAATTGGGATGGTCAGCGCAACAATCACGGCAAGCTGCCAGCGAATGGACGCCATCACGATCAGCGCCCCCAGAATGGTCAGCATGGAGGTAATCAAGTCCTCCGGGCCGTGGTGGGCAAGCTCCGTCAGCTCGAACAGGTCGGAGGTCAGCCGCGACATCAGCTTACCGGTGCGGTTGCGGTCGTAGAAATCCACGCTCAGCTCCTGCATATGCCGGAACAGGTCACGGCGGATGTCCGCCTCTACCCGGATGCCGAAGGTATGCCCGTAATAGGCGACGACGTAATTCAGGAACGAGCGCAGAATATAGCACACCGCCACAATGGCCATGATCGTGAAGAACGTGCGGTACATCTGATTTGGCAGCATGTCATACAGGGCGCTTCTGGTTACCATCGGGAACAGCAGGTCGATCGCCGCAATGCCCACGGCGCAGGTCACGTCAACAGCAAACAGCCGTCTATGATTCCTGAAGTAGCTCAGGAAAATCGTCAATGCTGATTTTTCCCGGTAATCTTGTGTCGTCATGTCAAAAACCTCCGTTTCTCCGTTCATTATACATGATTTTACAGGAAATTCAAGCGTCTCCCTTTCGGAATCCGGAAAACTGTGCTATAGTAGCGTCACCGTCAGCTGAACCGAAGGAGGCTCCCAAATGGAGATTTTATTTTACGATAAAGACCTGGCTGTCTGCGTCAAGCCCGTTGGACTGGATTCCGAAGCCCAGGTTCCCGCAGAGCTGAAAAAGGCGCTGGGCGGGGAAATTTTCCCTATCCACCGGCTGGACAAAAATGTGGGCGGGGTTATGGTCTACGCCCGCACAAAGCAAGCCGCCGCCACCCTGTCCAGGGCCGTGCAGGACGGCGCCATGGTGAAGGAATACGTGGCCATGGTTCATGGGCTTCCCCCGGAGTCCGGCGACTGGGAAGACCTTCTGTGGAAGGACAGCCGAAAAAACAAGGTATACGTGGTAAAGCGGGAACGCTCAGGCGTCAAAAAAGCGCGGCTGGAATTCATCCGTCTTTCCGCCGGGGAATGCAGTCTCGTCCGGGTTCGTCTCCACACCGGACGGAGCCACCAGATACGGGTGCAGTTTGCCTCCCGTGGGTATCCTCTGGTGGGCGACCACAAGTACGGCTCCCGGGACGAACGCACGGAGCCTATGCTGTTTTCCTGCTGCATCCGCTTCCCCTGGCGCGGAGAACAGCGCCGGTTTGAGATTATGCCGGATTTTGCCGAAAATCCGTGACGCAGAAGCGCCGCCGATGGGTTTCCATCGGCGGCGAAACGCGTCATGAGGGGGTATATTTGCTCTGCCATTTTCCCGAAATCATTCGGGTCACAAAGAATGCAGTCCGGCACACCCAGTCCAGGATCATGGCGACCCAGACGCCAATCGCGCCCCATCCCATCTGCACGCACAGAATCCAGGAGCCGAGGATGCGGAAGGCGATCATTGACCCGATACCCACGAGCATGGTGAACCGCACGTCGTTGGCCGCCCGCAAGGCGTTTGGCAGGACGAAGGACGCCGACCACAAAGCAACAGCGCAGCTCTCATGAATAATGACCAGCGTCTTCGTCAGCTCCACCGTCTCGGGCGACAGGGAGCTGTAAAGAGAAATCAGATCTTCGACAAACACAATAATCAGGACATTGCACACGGCCATGGACAGATACGACCAGAGCATAAGCTTTTTCACATAGTACCTGACCTGCTTCGGGTCGCCCGCACCCACGCACTGACCGACCACCGTCACCATGGCAAGCCCCATGGCCTGCCCAACGATGATGCCCATGCTGTCCAGGGTGTTTGCCACCGCATTGGCGGAGGTCTGCACCGTGCCGAACAGGGCAATCATGCTCACCACGATCAGCCGTCCCAGCTGGAAAAAGCTGTTTTCGCAGGCATTGGGAACGCCGATTCTTAAGATGCTGCCTATCATTTTACCGTCCGCCCGACAGATGGCGCCCCATTTCAGGCACAGCTCCTGCTTAGGGTTCGCCGCGAGAAGCAAAATGACCACCGCCGCCACGCACCGGGAAACCACCGTAGGGACGGCAACACCGGCCACGCCCATTTTCAGCACGAAAATGCAGATGGCGTTGCCCACCACATTGATGCCGTTCATCAGGAGACTCACCTGCATGGACACCTTGCTGTTGCCCACGCTGCGGAAAATCGCCGCGCCTGCGTTATACAGCGCGATGAATGGGAAGCTCAATGCTGTAATGCGCAGATAGGTAAGCCCCGCCGCCATCACGTCGTCGTCGATGGAGCCAAAGAAAAGGCGCATCAGATTTTTTGCGAACACAAGGCACAGCGCCGCCGCGGCAATACCCAGAACCGCCGACATCAGCACCAGCTGACCGGCGCTCTGCCGTGCCTTCTCCCCCTGCCGCGCCCCCAAGAGCTGGCTGGTGACCACCGCGCCGCCGGTGGCCAGCGCGGCAAACAGCACCAGAATCACGTTGTTGATCATATCCACCAGAGAAACGCCGGAAATCGCAGCCTCGCCCACGGAGGAAACCATCACGCCGTCGCACATTCCCACCAGAATGGTCAGCGCCTGCTCGACGACCAAAGGGATGATCAGACGTATCAGCTTTTGATTGGAAAAGAGCCTTTGCTCAGTCAACGATCTCACCTCTTTCTATGTCTAAATGGATACCGCATCCCGGGAAACCGTGGGATTTTCATAACGCATCAGCCTCCGAAGCAGAGCTTCATGATTACCGCAAGCACTGCCAGATGTACGGGGTAGAACAGGTAGAATCCCAGCTGCACCGCCCGGCTTCCAGTGGCTTTCCGGCCGGAGTACAGGCAAATGGGGATCATGGCAAACAGGGCAAACAGCTCTATGGGAATCTGAATGACACCAAAGGAGATCGCCACACTGTTCATCATCAGACACAGCGCCGCCAGCCCCACAAGCTGTATCATCCGGCGATTGGGAAGCTCCCGGGTCAGCCAGAACAGCGCGACTACGGCCACACCGTATCCGCCGTAATCCGTTTTCAGCCACTCCGCCGCGAAGAAAAACGGCACGACGACCAGCAGCTTTATCCAGCATTTGGGGCATTTTTTCATCAGCGCCACCATTCCGAAGCCCAGAAGCAGCGTCACCATCACGCTCTGATGTTCCCAGGTCCACCCGCCGAACAGGGCAAAGTCAAATCCCGGCTCCGACAGCAGCGCGCCGACAAACAGCCGGAGGGCATATCTTCGTGGGTCATGGGTGTAATGCGCCCCCTCGGCCAGCAGAAAGCAGTAAATCGGAAACGCCACCCGGCCAATGATCCGCATGGCAAAGTACAGATAGTAGATTCCGTCGAATGGCGTCACAAAAAACTGCGACTCCACCACGGTTGCGCCCACATGGTCGATCAGCATGGTGACGCAGGCAATGATTTTCAGCGTTTCCTGGGAAAGACCGGATTTTTTCATAAAGCACTCCCCTTCGCCGCTCACGGCGCAGCGTTGTTTCCGCCATTATAGCGCACCCCGGGAAAAACTGCAAACTTTTTCTGATGCTTTGTTGCATTTTCCGATAAACCGGGATATAATGGCAGAAAAAGGGGGCGTATGGGATGTTTCTCAGCTTTGTGGTTCCCGTTTACAATGCGGCGCAGTATCTTCCTGAATGCTTAAATTCGCTGCTGGCGCAGGATATTTCCGACTACGAGATCATCTGCGTCAACGACGGCTCCAAGGATACCAGCCCGGAGATTCTGAGGCAGTACGCGGCGCAGCACGGCAATATCCGCGTGATTGACAAGGAGAACGGCGGTGTCGTCTCGGCTCGCAACGCCGGCCTGTCGGCTGCGCAGGGCGATTACCTCTGGTTTGTGGACGCGGACGATTTTCTGCTGCCCAACATTCTTGGCTCCCTGCGGGACAAAACGGCGGAAACCGCATGTGACCGTCTGATCGTGGGCGGCTACCAGTTCACCGACTGCCTGACCGACGAGGAAGTTGCCCTGTCCCGGCAAAGGAAGCTGCCCATCAATTCCCCCTGGTATGATTCCGTCGTGTGGAGAAGTCTTTTGCGCAGGGAGTTTTTGCTGAAAAATGGTCTGAATTTCCGCTATCCCGAGCTGACCCACGGCGAGGACGGCCTGTTCATGTACGAGGTGGGTCTTTGCGCCCCAAAAAGTGCCGAAATCAAGCTGGCGCTGTACTGCTACCGGGAGCATTCCGGCTCCGCCGAAACGGTTGTCAGCATGGAAAATCGCCGCAGGAAAATCCGTTCCTTCGTGCGTATTGCGGAAATTCTTCTGAATTACTACCGCAGCGGCAAACAGGACTCCACCACCGCCGACAAGCTGATGGTCTTTTTATGGTTTTCCCTGTACGAAGCCGCCGCCCTTCCCCGCAAGGATGCCGCCGCCGTATTGCATCAGCTGCGTCAAAAGGGACTGTATCCCTTCCGGCGTCCTCATCAGTGTACGCTGACCCACGCCTACATGACCCGTCAAACCGGCTGGGTGGGTGCGATTCTGGATTGGCTATGCCGCCACCTGCATACCCGTTGGGGATTTTCCCTGATGTGGCTCCTACAGCGGCCGGTGCAGTGGAAGCGACGCTTAGCACGTTCAGGTAAAACGACATAAGAGGAAGGATAAGTGCAAATGGATAAGATAACGGTAGCCGTCCCGTGCTACAACGAGGAACCTGTTCTTGATCTGTTTTACAGCGCCATCACCGCCGTGGCAAAAGAGTTTCCTGACACGGAATTTGAATTCTTATTCATAGACGACGGTTCCCGGGACAATACGCTGGGGAAAGTACAATCCTTCGCGCAGAGGGACAGCCGGGTAAAATACATCTCCTTCTCCCGGAATTTTGGAAAAGAAGCCGGAATTTACGCGGGGCTGGAAAACGCCACCGGAGATTATGTCGTCATCATGGATGCGGATCTTCAGGATCCGCCTTCCCTGCTGCCTGAAATGTACCGAGCGATCACCGAGGAAGGCTACGACAGCGTCGGTTCCCGTCGTGTCACCCGGAAGGGTGAGCCGCCCCTTCGTTCCTTCTTTGCCAGGCTGTTCTATAAAATTATCAACAAAATCTCTGACGCCGACATCGTAGACGGCGCCCGGGATTACCAGATGATGAACCGAAAGGTGGTCGACGCAATTCTATCCATGGGAGAATACAACCGCTTTTCCAAGGGTATCTTCGGCTGGATCGGCTATCGGAAGAAGTGGTTGGAATATGAAAACATCGAACGAGCCGCAGGAGAAACCAAATGGAGCTTCTGGTCGCTGATGCTGTACGCGATTCAGGGAATTATCGCTTTTTCCACGGCGCCGCTCGTTTTGTCCTCGGTGCTGGGTCTTTTGTGCTGTGTTCTGGCTCTGGTGATGATCGTCGTCATTATTATAAGAACTCTGGCCTTTGGCGACCCCACTGCCGGCTGGCCGTCGCTTGTGTGCATTATCCTTCTGCTCAGCGGTATTCAAATGCTGGGGATCGGCATATTGGGACAGTATCTTGCCAAAACCTATCTGGAGACCAAGCGTCGCCCCATTTATCTGGTCGCGCAAACCAATATTGCAACCAGGAAATAGCCTGCGTACATACGAAAAATGACCGGCTTACAGCAGCCGGTCACTTTTCGTATGTGCAGAGAAATCATTCTCCCTGCGGAATCTCCAGATGGTACTTTTCATTCATTTCCACGCTGGGAACCACCGTAATATCGATGGGGTAGCTGATGATTCCATGCTCGTACAGCGTATTGGTTATCCTGGGGAGAAGAACCACACTGTGCGGCCAGTTGTCCTGTGTATCGGGGGTCTTCCGTATGAACCGGGACATAAAGCAGCATCTGCTTCTGCCCTGCCTGATCTGCCTGAACATACTGATTAATAATGTCCCGGCTGATTTCCGCGCAAATCTTCGGATCCAGATTCTCCACCGTCGATTCCTGGAACGTCGCGCCTCTGGTATTGATTTGGGAAACCAGGATACACAGCGCCAACGGAGTAAAGAAAAACAGCTTTGGCCAGACCGAAAGAAGGTACGCAAAGCAGAGAGAAACGATCATCAGGCCGAAGAAGCAGAACTCGAACAAATACTCACTGCGGTAAATATAGCTGGGCGAAACTGCGGCGCACAGGAACAGCGTATACACCAGTATGACAGCCGCCGCAACGATGCAGACACCGGACAGCCAGGGGTCTACCTTATTTCCCGGCTTTTTCCCTCGGGATACCACCAACGCGGCAATTGCCGCAATAACGCAGCCGACGCTGATGCACCAAAAAACCGGATTGCACCCCAAGGCCACTTCCTTCAATCCATAAAGCGTGTATTTTAATTTCCACGCAAACGATCCGTTCCATTCGCTGGAAGTAGCTCTTCCGCCGCTCAACTCAAATATTGCGCTGACCAGCCATGCCAGGAGAATACCAAGGTACAGCGCATTCTCACGGACAAACTGTCCCAACCGGAAAGACTTCCCTTTCCGAATTATGGAGATCAACATGCAGCTGCCGGCAAATGCCGCCAGAATACCGCTGGTCGTCAAATTAGAGAATATCGCGTAGTAAAGGATCAGATAAAATATACCCTTTTTTGCAGGACTTCCTCCGGCAAGGAAATCGTCGAAGCCGGGATTATTCAGCATGTACATCACAAGCGACGCATTCAGCAGACCGGGAATCAGGTAATTATAGTAGCAATTCAGGTCGAAACAAAAAAACAGATAACTGTTGTCCTGCTGCCGGCTTCGGAAAATCAGGAAATGAAGCAGCAAAAACAAAGCGGAGGCAGAAACCGCACCCGCCGTCTTCACAGGCAGCACACGCTTCACCAGCTCTGTAAAACAGAACACATAAACGGTGATAAAAGCGCTGACCACCAGAGCATGCATCACCGTTTGAGCCAGGATATAATCTCCCAGCAGCGGCATCAGCGTATAGACGGCAACCGTAGAAAAAAACGGCATAACCGTTTCCGGAAACACCTTTGCCGGATTCCAGTCACCCCAAATCGGTGTTGCGCTGCGTACATAGGCAAGATAAGTCCAGTCATCCGCGTCGTAAACCACCAGTGGATGGATTTGTGTAAACCAAACAAGCAAAAAGCCAAAAACGGCCAGATACCAGACCAGCTCAAACCCGGTTAACTCTCTCTTTTTCATGCAAACCTCCCCTTCGCTATACAGGCAGGTTAACTATAGACCATTTGGAGAATCCTGTCAAGGCAATCCTGGCATTCCGGTGATATTGTAATTCATACTTTTCTTTTTAGTCCGTGGATACGTATTTTCTGGTTGCTTTTTCCCCACGGATGGTGTATAATGCCCTACAGGCATCCGGGAGTGGTCTAATTGGTAGGGCGCTTGTTTTGGGGGAGAATACGACCAGCCGGATAAAATAACGAAATAACCGGGTGTAGCGCAGTTGGTAGCGCGCCTGCTTTGGGAGCAGGATGCCGCAGGTTCGAATCCTGTCACTCGGACCATCTTCCATCGAAAAACCGCCTTTTAGGCGGTTTTTCTGCGTTATAAGTTCGATTTTCGAAGTGTGCTTAACCACATTTCAATTGTGGTCAGAGCGGTAAAATAACGGTTGCGTCCTTGGTACGGAGGAATGCCGAAAACCGCAAAATCCCTAACCCATCCCTAACGGGTATAACTTCGGTATTTTCGGCGCAGATACGCCGGAAACTTGAATTTTCCGACATTATCCACTATAATAATTCTACGGTAGGCCTTTGCGCCGCCAAGGCAGCCGTGTGGGTGTATTCCCATGCGGCTTTTTTATCCGTAATGCATTCAAAATAATGTCCGAATAGTGAGGGATTCATATGGGACGTCAGAATGAATTCTACAAAAAGACACATCCTGAACAATTCTCGGATTCAGTGTTAGTAAAAAAGGGAAACCTGAGCCGAGACATGTTCGATTATTACCTCGAGTCTCTTACAAGTAAGAACCTCGAGAAAACCTTTGAGGAATTTTGTAGAAAACTTGCTGAATCAGAAGTATGTCCAAATTTATTACCACAAACCGGCCCAACCGGAGGCGGTGATAGCAAGGTGGACAGTGAAACATATCCTGTTTCAAAAGAAATATCAGATCGATGGTACTTCGGGAACACAGCCGCTTCAGAACGATGGGCGTTCGCTATAAGTGCAAAGAAGGACTGGCAGTCAAAGGTGAAATCCGATGTTGTCAAAATTGTCTCAGTAAATCAACAAGAGGGACGCGGATACACTAAGATTTTCTTTATGTCCAATCAGTATGTCCCAGACAAGAAAAGAGCCCAAGTAGAAGATGAATTACGAAACTTGCACGGCCTGGATATTCGGATTTTAGACCGGAACTGGATTCTCGATAAGGTTTTTTCCTCACCTCAAAACATTGATATGACAATATCTGTTTTTGGCTTTTCTGAAAGCTTTCGCGATGAGGTCAAAATGGGATCGCAGGATTTAAAGCGGAAACAGGAATTTGAAGAAAATGAACAAATTCTTGCTTCCCAGCAAACCAAGCAGTCAGAACTCGTGTCTCTTGCACAAAGAAATGTTATTTTAGCAAGAGAACTCGAATATCCCTTGCATCAGCTATTAGGGCTTATTGATCGCAGTATTAGGCTTTCGGCAGAAAAGGGGAGCACTATTGACCACGCCAATGCTGTACGCGATGCAGCATGGACTGTATATTGGTGGTATGAAGATAAAAACCATTACTATCGTTTTTATAAAGATTATGAAAAACTTGTGGTGGAAAGTCAAAATGTACATCTCTTTATTGATTTGATCACTCTTTGGATTAATCTATTCTCACTGTCCTTGAACGACAACACATTTTCAATAGATGAGCATACTCAAATTCTAAAAGACGAGTATTCTCGCTATACGGGGGACCCTTCTAAGCCGAACACAGCTATTGAAGCTAAGGCTGCATTTCAATTAATACGCTTCTTCCTGGGGGATGATCCAGATACAATTGTTGATGATATCATCCTGATTTTAAAGGCAAGTTCTGGACATCTTGATTTGGACATTCGACCTCTTTGTCGTGCTATCCAAGAGTTTCCTGTATTCGAAAATACCAAGCGCTTTCCCGAGATGTTTGAGCGTTCCGTTGATATTATGAGTGAGCAGAAGAGAAATATCGAGGCCGCTAAACTTCTTATGAATCGTGGTCGCAAGTTAAAAGATGAGAAGCCATATAAGGCGTTGATTTATTTCAGCCGCACATTGAGTAAGCTCTACAGCGAAGAAAGCAAAGAGCTTCTGTCTTTTGTAGTTTTGGATATGGCAGACATCTTCCAAAGCATCGGTCTGTATTGGGCTGCCAGGAATTTTTATTACTATGATTTTGTTCTCTGCTTAAATCAGTACTTCAAATATGGTGATGTCTCACCTGTACTTTTCATGAGTGCATATTCTCTGAAAAACATTGAATTAAGGCTTGGGCATGTTCTTAATGCAATTGTATTTCACAGGTTTTCACTTATTGCTGAACTCATATACCCTGGCGAGATTCGCTCAAAGGATGATAAGGGCGATAGTTTTGATTATGTGTTGGCACTTCAACTACTTCGCACACCATACGAAACCGCAAAAAGACTTGGAGAATTTCCGGCCTTTTTGGACGAGCAAGGTTTGAGTTTTTCAAGGGCTGCGATGAAATATGAGCTTGGTCACTACGATGAGGAAATGCTTGCTGAATTAGGAGGCAGTACTGAAGCATTTGATGATGTAATTGGTAAGTGGAAAGATCAACCTGCACTGAAACAAATGGTCAATGTTCCTTGGTATGGTTCTGAAGACTCCTGTTCACTTCACTCCAGAGTTCTCGGATGCTCTATTCGTGTGAATTCTTCTGCCCCTTATAATCATGGAGAATTTGAGCTTGCAGCGACTATACTTGCCACCATCGAAAGCTTTCTTGGATCAGGTTTGCCTAATAAGCTTATTTCCCTACACGGAGCGATAGAAATAAATCTCCGCTACGACAACTCGACCCAAGAATTGGTTCGGATTTTACATCCCGCCGAAACGCCTTCAAGTATTGAGGTTGTTTTCAGAGACTATGATTCTCAAAATATCGTCCATGAACAGGAACTTTTTTCGGATTTCATGAGCGGTTTGCTGGCTGAAGTCATTTCTATTATGTTCCCGATTCCTTCAGAATTAGCAAAAATCGAGAAAATGGTGCAGAATGACGCCGCATTTGATCGCTCAGGAGTTTTTGCAAATAGCCTATTTTTTGGTATGGAAGTTCTCGGAAAAGAAGCTTTTTATTATCCTGCATTAGTACACGATTATCCTTGTCTGGAGATGACAAGAACGCAAAAATCTCCGATAACAAGTGCTTCAAGGCTGGAAACTGCAAAACCTGCGGAACTACCCCAAAATGTGGTTTTTGATGTACCTCTCAACACAGATTTCGCCAAAATAAGCAATACCAATATGTACACTTCTTCAATCATTAATATCCCTGCCTGGAATCAAGCGCAATGGAAGGGGGTTATGTTCATGGCATATAAAGGACATTGCGTGCCTCCTGTACTGTCCTTTGTTTTTGGAACAGACTATGGCAAAGCAATTTGGGAGGATTGGCGCAAACTAATGGGCAATCATGATATTAATAATCGGCTTGGGATTCGCATTATCAAGGGCATTGATCGCAAGCATCCTAATTGGTATCGTGTTGCCATTGGGCCAAATAGCTTTTCGAGTGATTCTGGAGAGGATTTGTTCATCGCTTCCTTACCTATGCGGCTTCACACAATGCAGCCATCCAGTGATGCAAATCTGAAAATGTTCGAGAGCGAATTTGGAAAATATCAGGAATTCTTTTTGTGCCCTGCCTATATGCCAGATAGAACAGCAGAACCATCCGTCTACACGGAATTAGCAATCAAAATGAATCGGGAGAGTATTATCATCTGTAACGCCAGTGATATATTGGAAAATGATTTTTTGTCGGTGTGTGCTATTATACCAGGCGATGATCCCATTATCCCTAAAGACAAAGAGAATTCCCCCATTATGGGAATACTGAGGAGAAAAAAGTCCGATAGAAATTAATGGAAACAACTTTACTGCACAAAAACGAGGGAGTATTCCTTGCACATGAAAAGCAGAGGCCCAAGGGACGCAATCTTGTCCCTTGGGCCTTGTTGCTTTTATCCCACCTTCTCGAACGGTATCACCTTGCACTGACCCTGCTCCGGCGGGTCGGGAGGCTCCGGGGTGTTGGCTGCCGTGACCGATTCCATAAAGCCACCGATCTTCTCAGCCGCACCTCGCTGCATATCGTTGGTGATGTGCGTATAGGTGTCCAGCGTAAACCCGGCGCTGAAGTGGCCCAGCATACTGGACAGGGTTTTCACATCCACGCCGCTGGAGATGGCCATGGTCGCGAAGGTGTGTCTGAGGTCATGAAAGCGCACATGCTCCTCGATGCCTGCGCTTTTCAGCAGCTTCCGGTTGATCCTCGACACGGCGTCCGGACTCCAGTAACCGCCTGTGCGGGGCGACGGGAACAGGATGGGGTTGTCCGGGTGCTGCTCGTGCT
>URBH01000014.1 GCA_900546075.1 uncultured Eubacteriales bacterium
GCTTGCGCTGGCAACGGCTGCGCAATATTTCCCATTTTTGGAACTGCGGAAGTGGGGCAAAAAGGCGGCTGAGACTCGCAGACGCAATTGTGCGGTGTTGCCTTAGATATCAGGGCGTACCAAAAGAAGTCGCTGCGCCCCCATAACAGGAGGACTGTTTATGCGCAAAACAAAAATCATCTGTACCATCGGCCCCGCCAGTGAAAACGAGGAAACGCTGACCCAAATGTGCCTTGCCGGCATGAATGTTGCGCGGCTGAACTTTTCCCACGGCACCCATGCCGAACACGAGCGGAAAATCGAGCTTATTAAGCGGGTGCGTCAGAAGCTGGGGCTGCCCATCGCCATCATGCTGGACACCAAGGGGCCAGAATATCGGATCGGAACCTTTGCCTCCGGCAAGGTGGAAGTGAGGACGGGGGACAGTTTTACCTTTACCACCCGGGACGTGGCAGGGGACGAGACGAGAGTCAGCGTCAACTATAAGAATCTGCACAAGGATTTGAAGCCCGGCAACACCGTAACGGTGAACAACGGCATTGTCCGGTTTGAAGTGGAGAGCATTGAAGGCACCGAAATCCACTGCAAATGTCTGGCAGGCGGTACACTCAGCGACCGCAAGAGCATGTCCTTCCCCAACAAGGTCATGTCCGGCCCCTATATTTCCCAGCAGGACAGATCGGATATTCTGTTCGGCATCGCCCACGGCGTGGACTATGTGGCCGCGTCCTTTGTCTCCACGAAGCAGGACGTTCTGGATATCCGCAAGCTGCTGGACGAAAACGGCGGCAGCGACATTGAGATTGTGGCAAAAATTGAGAACCGTTCCGGCGTGGACAACGTGGAGGACATCTGCTCCGCCTGTGGTGGCATTATGATCGCCCGGGGCGACCTGGGCGTGGAGATTCCCTACGTGGAGGTACCCTCCGTGCAGAAGAAGCTGACCCGGATGTGCCGGATGCTGGGCAAGCGGGTCATCACCGCTACGGAAATGCTGGAATCCATGATCCAGAACCCCCGTCCCACCCGCGCGGAGATTACGGACGTGGCAAACGCCGTTTATGACGGCACCTCCTGCGTCATGCTTTCCGGAGAATCCGCCGCCGGTAAATACCCCGTGGAGGCGGTCAAGGCCATGGCGGAAATCGCCGAATATACCGAGCAGCACACCGGCTACAAGTCCCTGTTCCTGAAAACGGAGTACAACGGCCAGAATAACTTAGACTGCCTGTCCCACGCGGTATGCTCCATGGCCATCGACGTAAACGCCAAGGCTATTGTTGTCTGCTCCGTATCCGGTAAGACCGCCATGCTGGTCAGCCGGTTCCGCACCCCTGTGGACATTATCGGCATGACCACCGACCGGAAGATTTGGCGCAGGCTCTCCATGAGCTGGGGCGTGACCCCGGTGATGGCGGACGAATTTCCTACCATGGACGTGATGTTCTACTACGCCCAGAAGGCCGCCGTGGATGTTCTGCATCTGAAACCCGGCGACAATATTCTTCTCACCGGCGGCCCCATCAACGGCCAGCACGGCAACACCAACACCATCAAAATCGAGACGATCTGACCGTAGAAATGCCGCCGCAGTTCACGCTGCGGCGGCATTTTTTCGCATGTTGACCGAAAAAAGCGGTGAAAATTTTGGGATTTTTCCCTATGTGAAATCGGGGCATTTTTGTGCTATAATATTATTATAGGTGAAAAAATGCGGCGTTTTTTGGAAGGATGGGAAAAATGTATCAGGTTGGAGAGTTGGTCGTTTACGGGATGCACGGCGTTTGCCGCGTGGTGAGTCAGGAGGAAAGGCTGGTGGATAAAAAACGGCTGAATTATCTGGCTTTGGAACCGGTCGGTCACGGCGATTCCCGATTCCTGGTGCCGACGCAGAACGCCTCCGCCATGGCGAAGCTTCAGCCCGTCCTGTCCAAAGAGGAGCTGGAAGCGATGATTACATCGGAGGATGTGAAGACGGGCGAGTGGATTCGGGACGAGAATCAGCGAAAGCAAACCTACCGGGAACTGATCGGCAGTGGCGACCGGAAGAGACTCATGCGCATGGTACATACCCTTTACCGCCATAAAGCCAATCAGATCGCGTTGGGAAAAAAGAATCACCTGTGCGACGAGAATTTCCTCCACGACGCGGAGAAGCTGCTGATTGGCGAAATTTCCATCGTTCTGCACCTGGATCCGGAGCAGGCAAGAGCATACATCCACAAAAATCTGAAAGAGGACGCCTGAGCGTCCTCTTTTTGCAGCCTAAAATTCAGTTCACATAGGTCAGGTATTTCGGATCGATGCCCTGGATGCCCAGTCCCGGCACGTCGGAAACGGTGATGTTTTTTTCGTCGAAAACAGCGCCGCCGCGGATTGGGTCTTCCTTGCACAGCACCGGGCCATCTAGGTCCACCTTCGTGATGATGTTCCTGGCGCAGGCCAGATGCACGGCGGCATTGACGGAAATCTTTGCTTCCAGCATACAGCCGATCATGCACTCCACGCCGAACACCTCCGCAGCGGAGGCGATTTTCAGGGCGTTGTAAATGCCGCCGCACTTCATCAGCTTGATGTTGATCAGGTCAGCCGCGCCCATCTGCAAAATGGTCATGGCGTTTTCCGGGGAGAATACGGCCTCGTCCGCCAGCACCGGCACATAGCTCCGGTCGGTGACGTATTTCAGTCCGGCAAAGTCATGGGCGCTTACGGGCTGCTCCACAAGCTCAATGTCCAGCCCAAGCTCCTGCATCTTGTTCAGAATTTTCACGGCCTGCTTGGGCGTCCACGCCTGATTGGCGTCGATGCGGATGACGATGTCCTTGCCCACGGCGTTGCGCACGGCGCTGAGCCGGGCGACGTCCAGCTCCGGATTCACGCCCACCTTCATTTTCAGGCAGTCATAGCCACGGGCGACGGCTTTCAGGGAATCGCTGACCATGGTATCCGGGTCGTTGACGGAGATGGTGATATCGGTGACGATTTGCTTCCGCCCGCCGCCCAGGAGCTTATAAACGGGGATATTGTACAGCTGTCCGTACAAATCCCACAGCGCCATGTCCACGGCTGCCTTGGCGCTGGAATTGCCCACAATGCACTTCTGCACCGACTGAAGCAGCGGCTCCAGCTCGTCCACATCCCGGCCGATGATGGTCTTGGCAATGTGATCTTGAATGGCGCCGATGATCGCGCCGGTGGTATCGCCGGTGATGGCGCCGGTGGGAGGGGCTTCGCCGTAGCCCACCGCGCCGCAGTCGGTGTGGATTTCCACGATGACGTCTTCCACACTGCTGACGCTGCGCAGAGCGGTTTTGAAGGGGGTGCGCAGGGGAACACTGATGCGTCCCAGACGGACACTTGTGATTTTCATATTGATCACCTTCTATAAATTTTGGTAAAAAAATTCGTTATTTTGCCATTTCGTACATGGCGGCGGCAATGATTTGGGCATTGCGCATCAGGCTGTCAACCGAGATGTACTCGTCCGGCTTATGCTCCCGGACTTCCTCCCCGGGGAAGATGGGGCCGAAGGCCACGATGTTGGGCAGCGCCTTGGCATAGGTACCGCCGCCGATGGATTTGGGTTGACCTTCCAGCCCGGTCTGCTCCCGGTAGACCCGGAGCAGGGTGGAGACAAGGGGGCTGTCCTCGGGGACGTACAGCTTGGCCTTGTGGACTTCGGCGTCCAGAGTAAATCCGGCGCTTGTAAATCTGCCGTTCAGAATGGGGGCACAGTCGGCGTAGCCTTTGGTGACCGGGTAACGGTAGTTGATTTTCAGAGACAGCCGGTGTTCATCGCCGTCAATCACGCCGAGATTCAGGGTCAGACCGCCGGAAACCGCGTCATGGAGGGCGATTCCGGCGGAGGCACCGTCGGTCTCCATGCCGAGGGTCGTCGCCAGAAAATGCACCGCGTCGGCAATTTCCTCGCTCAGGGGCAGGGTGTCCAGCGTCAGCAGCAGTCGGCCGATGGCATTTTTCCCCAGCTCCGGGGTGCTGCCATGGGCGCTTTCGCCCTCGGCCTCTACGAAAAGACCGTAATCCGTGACAGTAAACCGCACCTGTGGCGCGGAGAGACCCGCCAGTCGCTGCGCCAGTTCCCGGGGACAGGCCAGCTTGGCGCAGGCGTGCGCCGGAACCACGTTGGGGGCGGTTCCACCGTGAATGGACAGGAGCCGAACGTCGCCGGTTTGCGTGTAGGTGTGGGAAAAGGTCACGTTGATAATGCCCTTTTCCCCGTTGATCACAGGGTATTCGCCGTCCGGGGTGAAGCCCATGACGGGAATCTCGCCGCCGTTTGTAAGATAGTATTTGATATCGTCAGAACCGGCTTCCTCATTGCAGCCGAAGAGAATCCGGATGCGGCGGCGGATGGGAAGGCCGGAATCCCGCAGAGCGGCCAGGGCATACAGGGAAGCAATGGCGGGGCCTTTGTCGTCCGTGGTGCCTCTGCCCCAGATTTTTTCATCCCGCAGCTCGCCGCCGAAGGGGTCGCAGCTCCAGCCGTCCCCGGCGGGAACCACGTCCAGATGTCCCAGAACGGCGACCATTTCGTCGCCCTCGCCGTATTCGCACCAGCCCAGATGGCCGTCCATGTTCTCCGTACGGAAGCCCAACTTCCGGGCGGTGTCCAGCACATGGACAAGGCTATCCCGGACGGAAGCCCCGTAGGGTGCGCCGTCCTCCGCATCGCCCTGAACGCTGGGAATCCGGATATTTTGCCGAAGAGTGGAAAGAAGCTGAGGCTTCAGCGCGTCAACGCAAGCACGCAGTTCCATAGAAATTCCTCCAATCACATTTCCCTGAGCAGCGTTACCAGGTGCGCAGGGCTTTGGGCAATGGCCTTTGCTCCGGCGGCTTCCATGTCCGCCGTCTCGCCGTAGCCCCAGGCAACGCCGACGGTGGGAATGCCGTGGGCGGCGGCGCCGATCACGTCAAATTTGGTATCGCCCACCATAACCATATTGTCCGCCCGGCCGTTCTGCGCCAGAAGGTAGGCGATGACCTCGCTTTTGGAAGAGCGGGACTCGTCCAAAGTACCGCCGCAGACCGTGTCAAAGTAGCCGGCAAGGTTAAAATGCCGCAGTACCCGGTTTGCCATTTCCTCCGGCTTGGAGGTGGCGACGCAGAGCTTATACCCGCTCTGCTTCAGCTCTTCCAGCGCTTCCCGAATGCCGGGGTAGGGGATGTTTTCATAAATGCCGATGGGATTGTAGCGGCTGCGGAAAACGGTTACGCCTTCATCAAGCTTCTGCTTCGGGACGCCGTACCGCGCCAGAGAATCGTGAAGGGGAGGCCCTACGACACTGCGCAGCTCCGCTTTCGGAGGAATGGGCAGGCCGAAATGCTCCAGGGCAAAGACAACGCAGTTGATAATACCCTCACCGGAATCCGTCAAAGTACCGTCCAGGTCGAAAAGAATAACTTTTTGTTCCATATTGAGACCCTTTCTGTGTTTTCTGGATTATAGCACACTTTTTTGCGCTTCTCAAGAGGATTTTCAAACTGTCTCATTGCATCGGACGCCGTAATGGATTATACTGAACGCAGGAGGCGGTATATATGGCAAATGAAGAAAAGAAAGATTTCAACGCCATGCTGCACGACAGCAAGGACATGCCCAAATTCCAGACCATCACGGACGAGAAAAGCATTGAAAAATACGGCGGAAACAGAGTGTACTTTGCACCGCCCATCGATTACGACCGGGTAATGCGAGAAGTCCCGTATGGCAAAGTGACCACGGTCGGGGAGATACGGGACTATTTCGCAAAATTGAGCGGCGCGGACTTTACGGAACCCATCACGGCGGGGATTTTTGTGTCCATTGCCGCGTGGGCGAGCTATCAGCGCTCAGCGGATGAAACGCCCTATTGGAGAACGCTGAAAGCCAATGGGGAACTCAATGAAAAATATCCCGGCGGTATCGAAGCGCAGAGGCAAAAGCTGGAAGCGGAGGGACACACCGTTATTCAAAAGGGACGCAAAAACATACGCTGCTATGTGAAGGACTACGAAAAAGTCCTGTTCGATTTGAAATAGACCATTACAAAAAGCGGCGGGCGTACCCGCACTTACGGCAAAGTTCCTCTGCCGCTTTTTTCCGGGCAAAGCCCTGATAAATCGCCTTTGCGCGGGGCGTTTCCCAGATTTCTTCCAGCGTCGTCTCAAACAGATTTCCCAGAGCGATGTCGCCTTCATGGTCAAGACAGCAGGGGACAACGGTGCCGTCGCACAGTATACCCACCTGATCCCGCAGGCCGTGACAAAAAGCGCGTTCCCCGCCGTCGGGGGCGGAAAGATCCGGCCAGTCGAATTTGTCACCGTATTCCAGATAGACCCGCCGGGCGATCTGCGTCCCCCGGGGCTGCACATCCCAGGGCGCAGGAAACGCCCGCTCCATGGCGCTGAGAATTTCCGGATTTCGCTGCTCCGCACCGCCGCCGTTCCATAAGCGGTACACGACCAGAAAGTTTCCCTCCGCCGCCTGTCCAAAGGAGAAGCACCGGGAAAGGTACGTCTCAAAGGGGACGGAGAGGTCGTTTGCCTCAAAGGCATGGAGGGAAATGTTCACCTTGTGAAGCCCGGGGGCGTTCAGCAGAATCTCCCGCTTTTCTTCCAGCAGGGTGCCGTTGGTGGTGAGAATAACCTTGAAGCCCGCTTTCCCCGCGAGACGGAGAAATTCCGCAAGCTCAGGATGGCACAGCGGCTCGCCCATCAGATGGAAGTAAAGATAGTCCGTCCATGGGCGCAATTTGGGCAGCAGGGAGGAAAACGCCTCCACCGTCATGAATTGCTTCTCCCGCCGGGTGCCGGGGCAGAATGTGCAGTGCAGGTTGCAGACGTTGGAGATTTCCAGATAGATTTTTCTCAGCCGCTTCATTCCGTCACTTCCTTTTTCAAAAGCATACCACAAAAATGCCGTTCCCGCAATACGGCTAATTTTGCTTTACCCTCCGATTTCCCCCAAATTCGACAGGCACCCCGTGGTAAACTTGTGAAAAACACGGCGGAACAGTGCCGTCAGGGGAGGGAATGGGGGATATGAAATTCTCGTTCAAACGGGCGGCGGCCATGCTGGCGGCGCTGGCCGCTGCGGTTTCAGGGGCTTTACTGCTGCGCGCCCGGGCGGCGGAGGACGGCTATGTGCTGCACATTGCCAAGGATGCTTACGTCTGTGCTTCCCCCTTTGTGGCAGACTTCACGCTCACCGGGGAGGATGGGAAGACGGTTTTCTCCGGTGAGGATTTTGTGGAAATTTATCATCTGACTGCTGACGGGGCAGGGGAACAGGCCGTATCCATCGCCGCCTATTCCGTCAGCCCTGACGCGGAAGCGCCGG
This sequence comes from uncultured Eubacteriales bacterium, assembly GCA_900546075.1. Classification (GTDB taxonomy): domain Bacteria; phylum Bacillota; class Clostridia; order Oscillospirales; family Oscillospiraceae; genus Faecousia. Next base: position 7,343 of record URBH01000014.1, read on the forward strand.
AAAAGGCGGGCTACCGGCGGGTGGGCTTGGAGGACAGGGGCTGTTTTTCCGCAGAAACGGCGGGAAAGCTTCGGGCGGTGGTGCAGGGATCGTACCCCCACAAGAACGTGGCCGCCATTCAGGCGGCGGCAAATCCCTGGCTGGAAAGTCATGGCTTGCCGGAAATCAGGCAGCTGCAACGCGGCGAGGCCGTGCTGGCGGCGCAGCTTGCCGTCTGGGAGCTGACGAACCAGGGAAAGTTTTCCGTCAACGACTATTTATCCCGCTGGGAGGACATGACCACGCCGGGATGGCGGAATTATCTGAAAAAGGTCACGAACGCCGACGTTTCCCGCGAGCTGCTGACGGAAGACTCGGCATCGAATGTTGCGGGTCTGTACCGGTATCTGTGCAGCCTGAAACCGGCGGCGCCGGGGTGCGAAACGGTGTCGGACGCGACGCTGCAAAATCCGGTTTACACGGCGGTAAAAGAGTCGGACGGAACCTATACCGTTACGGTGCGCGTGGATATTCAGACGACGGTTGGGTCACTGGACGCGCTGACCCTCAGCGCCGAATGCGGCGGTCAGGTCAGGGAGCAGACAGTGACCGAGGCGGGAAGCTGCACGGTCTCCTTTTCCGGTCTTGCGGACAGGCCGGAGGTGACGCTGGAAATCACCGGAACCCAGCACGGCGGCGACGTTTACCTGTTCGAAGGCGAGAATCACAGGCTGCTGGGCTTTGACGACAGCGTGCTGCCCGTCCACGGCAGGCTGCTGGTGAAGCCGGACTGCATTCTCAATATTCAGCAACGCGAAGAAGGCAGCGGCTTGCCGCTTTCCAATATCCGCTTTGACCTGTACCGGGCAGCGACCCGGGAGCAGTTGGAAAGCGGGGCGTTTTCCCTCAGCGCGTCATCTGACGAAGTGGCCATGAAGGGCTTTCGGACGCCTGAGAACCTCGTGACGATTCTGACAACGGACATTCACGGCTTTGCCTCCTACAATTTTACGGCGAATAACCAGCCGGATGGCGTGTATCTGGTCGTCCAGCGCACGGAAGGGGAAGCGGCGGAGATTTCCGCACCCTTTTTTCTGGTGGTTCCTGGGGTCGGCGCTGACGGCGGAAATGCCTATACCCTGAATGTTAAGCCGACCGGTACAGTGGAAGCCGCTCCCGGCGCTCAGGTGAATGTGGGGGAAGTCGGCAGCACGGATAGCAGCTTTGACGTGGGGCAGGTACATACCTGGATTCTGCGGGGCAGCATCCCGTCGGGCATCCGGACAGCACAGAAGTACACCATTACAGGCAGTTTTAACGAGCATCTGGCGCTGAATGAGTCGGCGCCAACGGTCAGCTTGCTGACTAGGGCGGGAGCGGAAATCGGCCTGACCGAGGGCGACCACTATACCGTTTCCCATAACGACGGAGGCGGCGAACTGTGCGTATCCCTGACCCCCGCGGGAATGGCCTACGCGGCGGCCAATCAGGGGGAAGGGGCGTGTGCGCCGGAAATTCGGGTGCGCGTCCGGGCGGCAATCACGGAAAGCGCCGGGCTTGGTACGTCTATTCCTTGCGTTGCGTCGATCGGTTACCTGAATGCTGCGGGCGTATTCTATGAAGCGCAGTCCGAAGCCGGAGAAGTCCACACAGGCGGGATCCACCTTTTCGTCTCCGACGAAGCGGGACAGCCTCTCAGCGGCGGGACGTTCCGACTCGCCCGGGCAGGGAAATTTTCTGACGGCGAAAGCGCGGTTTTGAAGGTGAACGGTGCTGAGATAAATGTCACATTCGTGAATTTCCACACGGGAGACGGCACAAAACCGGTCTCCGAGGTGACGACCGGGGAGGATGGTACGGCGCTCCTGCGGGGGGTGGCATACGGGCGCTACTATCTGGTGCAGACGAAAGCACCGGAGGGAAGGGACAAGCTCAGTCAGCCCGTGGCGGTCACCGTCAGCGCATCCAGCCATTTAACGGTGCAGGACGGCTGGCGGGACGCTCACGGCATGACCGTTGACAACACGGTGCAGCTCGTCAACGGCGAGGAAATCCTCCCCAAAACGGGGGATGTGAGTGCGGTGGTGTTCGTCATTGTAGGGAGCATTCTGATTGGGGCGATTTGCGCGCTGATACTGGATATCCTTTTCCGGGCGGCGAAACGAAGAATCAGACGTTAAATGTACAATCCCCCGGGCGCCGCCCGGGGGATTGGCTGTATATGCAAGTCAAATCAATCTCAGAAAATATTCGTCCGCTCCTTCAAACACACCGGTTCGTTTGAAGCCATGCCGTTCATAAAACCGTGCCGCGCCCACATTATCCTTATGGCAGCCCAGTGCAATGGAGCGCTTCCCAAAGTCGCAGGAAACCCGGTCGATGGCTTTTTCCAGAATGATACCGCCAAGTCCTTTGCCCCGGAAATCCCTGTCGATGACAAATCCCATCAGCCGATAAAACGGCTCTTTTCCCATCTCCGCCGGGTCGGTATCCCAGGGAATGGCTTCTCCCAAAAGGAGCAGACCAATATACGTCTGGCCGAGTTTCACAAGATAGGTATGCCCAAGACAATTGTGGGCGACGCCGTAATCGGTGATCTCCATGATCGTTTCCGCGTTGTCTACCCAAATCTCCGGGATGTCGTCCCTCTTGATTTTCTGCGCATAGGGAAAATTCCCGTGGGTAAGCTCCTCAAATGTAATGTCCATTCTGCTGGCCTCCGAATTCTACAGCGACAGGCGCAGCGGTTCGCTGCGCCTGTTGACTGCCTAAAAGATTATTGCTTCTCAAATACCTGCGCCACGTCCTCCAGCAACTCCCGGATGCTCAGGTGCTGGGGGCAGATGTCCTCGCACTGGCCGCACTTGAGGCAGTCGGAGGCTTTCGCGCCGCTCTTGGTGTGGACGTCGCGGTAGTAATGGTCGCTGTTCCAGTCGTGGAACTGTTTTTTGGCATTCATGCAGGCGAACAGGTCGGGGATGGGAATGCCCTGGGGGCAGACCTCGGTGCAGTAGCGGCAGCCGGTGCAGGGAATCAGACCCTGTCCCCGGAAAATCGCGCAGACCTTGGCAATGGCCAGCCGCTCTTCCTCGTTCAGCGGCCGGAAATCCTTCATGAAGCCGCAGTTATCCGCCATCATTTCCGTGCTGCCCATGCCGGACAGAACCATCCGGATGCCGGGGAAGCTGGCGGCGAAGCGAATGGCATAGCTGGCGTTGGAGCCGTCGTGAAGCGCGTCCAGCACCTTCTGGGCATCCTCCGGCAAATTCACCAGAGAACCACCCTTCACCGGCTCCATGACGATGACGGGCTTGCCGTGCTTGCAGCAGACCTCATAGCACTTCCGGGACTCCACGGAGGGATCCTCGTAATCGACATAGTTGAACTGAATCTGGACGACCTCGATCTGGGGATATTCGGTGAGGATCTGATCCAGAACCTCGGCCTTGTCGTGGAAGGAAATGCCGAAATGGCGGATCTTGCCCTCGTCCCGAAGCGCCATGACCGTTTCGTAGGCGTGAATCTGCTTGTATCTTGCAAACAAATCCTTATTCTGGGCGTGCATCAGGTAGAAATCGAAATAATCCACGCCGCAGGCCTCCAGCTGCTTCTGTAAGAAGGGACGGATGTCCTCATTTTTCTCGATGTAGTGGCCGGACAGCTTGTTGGTCAGGATGTACGCTTCCCGGGGGTAGCGGGAGGTCAGGCACTTTTTCAGCGCGATCTCGCTCTGGCCGTCGATGTAGCCGTGGGCGGTGTCAAAATAGTTGAAGCCGTTTGCGAGAAACATGTCCACCATTTTGCCGGTTTCCTCAAAATCCACTTCATCGCCCTTCATGGGAAGGCGCATACAGCCGAAACCAAAATTTTTCTTCACTTTGTCAAAACAGGATTGCATATTGGGATTCCTCCTTGATTTTCCGGTACTTTCACACACTGTAAGTATAACATCCGGCAGTAGCAATCGGTCAATTGGCAGTTTCAACAAATATCGCGGCGCGCTTTCTACGCGGCATGGGTGTTCCGGGCAATTTTCCGAATCAGGCTCTCGTGCATAACCGCCATGAGAACCAAAAGCACCAGCAGATACACGGGCAGCAGCGAAACGGAAATGTACTGGGCGAGCAGGCCGAACAGAGGCGGCATCAGGCAGCTGCCCACGTAGGCGCAGGCCATTTGCACACCAATGATGGCCTGAGATTTGTCTGCACCGAAATGCGCAGGGGTGGAGTGGATGATGCAGGGATAGATCGGTGCGCAGCCCAAGCCAATGATCACAAAGCCGGCCAGAGAAGCGACCGTTCCAAGGGGAAGAAACAGAATGATAACGCCGCACCCAATGAGTCCCGACCCGAGGCGGATCATCTGTGTGTCGTCCAGACACATGGTGATAAAGCCGCTGATCGCCCGCCCGACGGTAATGCCGATAAAGAACATGCTGGCAAAAGCGGCGGCGCTCTCCGGAGAAACGCCCCTGTGGAGTGTCAGATAGCTGCTTGCCCACAGTCCGGCGGTCTGCTCCACGGCGCAGTAGCAGAAGAAGCAGACCAGAACCTCCTTTACGCCGGGGATTCTCAGAATTTCCTTCAGGGAGAGGGACGCCGCCTCCGTTTCGTTTCCCGAGGCATCCACGACCTTGGGGCGCTTCTTCCAAAGGGGCAGACTGAAAATCAGCACGGCGGTCAACACCATCTGAATCACGGAGATGGTGCGATAGCCCAGATTCCAGGTTCCGCCGCCGGTCATGACGTAGCCCATGATGTACGGGCCGGAGGCAGCGCCCACGCCCCACATGCAGTGCAGCCAGCTCATGTGCTTGCTCTTATAGTGCAGCGCCACGTAGTTATTCAGGGAAGCGTCCACGCTTCCCGCGCCCAGCCCGTAGGGAAGCGCCCATAGGCAGAGCTGCCAGAAGGCGCTGCTGACGGAAAACCCCCAGAGTGCCACGGCGGTCATGGCGACGCTGATGGCCGTGACCTTCCCGGTGCCCAGCCGCCGGGTCAACCGGTCGCTTTGCAGGCTGGAAACGATGGTTCCCAGGGCAATGATCATGGAAATGATTCCGGCGTAGGAAACCGGTACGCCGAGCTGGGGATACATGGTCGGCCACGCGGAACCGAGCAGGGAATCCGGCAGTCCCAAACTGATGAAGGACAGATAAATGATGACGAGCAGAAGCTGAAACATGGTAAAAACCTCTCGGATTTCTATGGCTGCCGCACAATTATGCGGTGTTGCCCTATTTTTGAATACTGTTCCGGTGGATTCAGAAATTGTTCATTTCCTGAGATTCTGAATCAATATACTGAAATCTCGGCCCATGGTAGCCGTCCCGGTCTATGGTCTCGCTCCACATGGCGGCAGGACGCACCCACAGGCCGTGTTCGCCATACAGTGCGCGGTAGACCACCATCGGCTCCCGGGTCTCCGAGTGGAGGGCGGTTCCAATGACTTCGTAGAGATTGCCCTTGAAATGCCGGTACAGGCCGGTTTGGATGTCCATAGAGCCCTCCTAGGGAAGCGCGCCGGAGAAATTCTCCGGCGCGCAAAGTCGTATTTCCAGTTTCCTTATCCTGCCTTGGGAACGTTGCCGCCTCTTGCGGTCATGTCCACGACCATGTTGGGATCAAACAGACCCTTGTCGGTGAACCGCTCCTTATACCAGACCATGGTTTCACCGGTGACCATCAGACGCTTCTGACGGACGTAGGTGTTATTCACCTCGGTACTGGGATCTTTGCTGTTGGAAATGAAGTAGCGGAAACCGGTCTGATACATGACATTGAAGGACGCGCCGGTGTAGTCGGAAAGATCGCTGGCCTGAGCAAAGACAAAGGTGTCAATGTTGCCGATGATGGGCGTGATCTGCTGTGTCCAGCTTTGCAGGTCGGCGGTAATGCCTGCGGAGTTCATATCCCGGTACTTGCCGTTTTCGTAGGTGTAGCAAGCCAGACGGTAGCCCTTGGCCTTCAGCGCTTCCACGATGGCGATGGCGCCGGCCTTCTCCTGCTCATAGAAGTCGTTGCCCTTGGTGCTGACGTAGGAGGTGTTGCAGCGGTAGCCGAAGATACCCTGGCTGCCGGTCACGGCCAGAATGGCGCGGGCGCCCCGGTAGGAGAAGTCGGGATGGGCTTTGATGAAGTCCTCCAGAATGGGGACGAAATCGTAATTGCCGGTGAGGGTATTGTTGCTGCTGTCGATGTACTCGGCCTTGATATCGCCGTTCGCATCCAGAACCAGCTTGTGGGCAAAGCCTGCGCCGCCTGCGTCGGCCACGCCGTCCTTGTTGCTGTCAACCATGTACTCAAAGTAGTTGACCATGGTCTCGGTGAGCATGAGAGGCTTCTTTCCCTGGGGGAGGAAAATGGACTTGGCCTCGAACTGATCGGTGCCGGAAACGGTCTGACCGACGCTCACGAAGTCGTCAAAGTCCACCAGAACGTAGTTGTTTGCATAGAGCTGCTCCAGAATCTTGGAGAACTCGTCAATGGTGACAAAGTTCTGGTTATACTTTCCGCCCAGCTCCTTATCGTTGAAGGCACGGGCGGGGTCGGCGATCAGCACGTGGAAGCTGAGGTTGGGAATCTGGGAGTAATCCTTGTACTCAACCAGAGAGTTCATTGCGTTGACGTACTCCGCGCGCTTTGTGCTCATATCGGGGTAGTTGGCGATATCCGCGAAGGAATCCAGCTTCTCAATGGCACCCTCATAATCATAGTTGGCGGCCAACTCGGCGGCCTCGCCCATAATCCGCTGATATTCCGCTTCCGCCGCCTGGGCGCTGCTGATGGAGGCTTCGATCTCGTTCTTTTTGATGGCGTCGTTGACCCGCTTCTGCTCGATGGCATTGGAAATCGCACCGATGACGAAGGAGAGAATCAGAATCAGACACACGCAGGCGATCAGGGGAGGCAGATAGACCTCCTTGAAGATCTGCGACTTGGTCTTTCTGCGCCGACGACGGGGATTATTGGGGTCGGCGGGGGCTTCCAACGCTTCCTTGCTCGTCAGAGGAGCAAAGTAGAGGTCATACAGCTTGGTGAAGACGTTTGGCTTTGCTTCCTTCGGCTCCTTGGGCTTGCGCTCACGGGGAGGCTTGGGCGCCTTTTCGGGCTTTTCTCTTCGACGGCGGGCGGGCTTGTCCTCGTCCTCCTCATCGGGATAATCGTCTTCTTCCGCCTCGTCCTGGAAATCGGAATCGTCCTCCGGCGCGGCCTGGGGCTGCTCGGACTCGTCATCGTCCAGAAATTCGGACATGTCAAAGTCCGGGTCATCCTCCCGCTTGTCGCTGCCGAAGTCGTCATGCTCCTGGGAATTGCGGCGGACGGCCTTGGGGGACAGAATATCGTCCAGGTCGAGATCGTCAACGGTCTCGTCGGAATCCTCGTCCAGACCCAGACCGCTGAGATCCAGCTCGTCATCATCCCCGTCGGAGACCGTCTTCTTCGGCTGATTGCCGGAAGGCACGTCGTCAAACTCGGAAAGATCTATATCTGCGCCGTCTTCGCCGTCCAAAAATGCCTTGGGGTCGAAGTCGTCATCATCGAAATGGAAATCCATGTCGAAATCGTCCTTAGCCATAGTTCATCCCTGCCTTTATGGTATAGTCAATGATATTCTACCATCGACAAAGAAAAAAAGCAAGGGAAATTGGAAGAAAAGCTAAAAAAAGAGAAAACGGTCGAATCCCCGGCGCTTTTCCCAATCAGGCAAATGCACGGACTCCCCGCTTTATTTTGGGGAAGCCCGTGCATGGAAAAATCGGTAAAATTATATGTAGCGAATGGAAATTTCGCCGAAGCTGACATCGCAGCTCACGCGAATGGTACCCACCGCGTCGCCGCGGGGAGCGCCGGAAATCTCCACGCCGGCAAAAGTGGTGCTGTTGGTAGGCTCCACCCGGAACCGGTTGGGGACGATCAGCTCCAGCTCGCCGAAGGCGCAGTTCAGGGAGATGGCACAGTCCGGGGAAAGCTGCTCGCATTTTTGAAGATCGACGGACATTTCTCCGAAGCGCACATCCGCGCTGCCGCCGGACAGGGTGGGCAGGGGAATCACATAGTGGTTTTCGCCGAACACCGTGGCGCAGTCAAAGCTGTCGCCGGTGCAGGTGCAGTGATCCCCTTTGGAGCCGCCTTTTCCGGAGCGGCCTAAGGAAAAGCCGCCCTTTTTTGGCTTGCGGATGGTGTCCGCCAGCAGACTGCCGCCGAACAGCAGCAGAAAAACAGGCAGAAGAAATTCCCGTCCCAGGCGGAAGGGGGCAAAGTTCAGGTTGCTCAGCAGAAAATACAATCCAAACAGGGAACAGCCCAGCCGGAAGAAGGAAAACCGGGGGAACAGTCCGAAAATACCGAACACCAGCAGCGCAGACGGCCAAAGCACATCCCAGAGCTTTGCATGGAAGCTGAGAAAATAGGACGCCAGCATAATGCCGCCCACCAGCAAAATCCAGACGGCAAGGCCGATGCTGCTTTTCTTTCCGCCGTCCCAGGACAGCTCCAGGCTCCCGTCCGGATGGATGTGTACGCCATTTTCCTCCACGTCCGCCGGGACGATCTCGGCGGGGTGAACCTCTTTCCGTTCGACACCCAGCAGTTCGTCGGTGGAGATGCCGAAGATTTCCGCCAGCTTCGGCAGCGCGCCGATGTCCGGGCAGGATTGGTCGTTTTCCCATTTGCTCACGGCCTGGGCGGTAACGCCCATCCGCTCCGCAAGGGCGTCCTGGGTCAGTCCCAGACGCTTGCGGTGGAAGACGATCCGCTTTCCCAATGTTTCTTCCATATTCTGTTGATCTCCTTTTCCATAATGAAGTACACGGCAGGGCGTTTGCCTTGCCGGAAGGGTATCCGTCGCTGCAACTGCCTATATCATGCCATAACTGGGGCGAAAAAGCTATAAAATGTTCGTTAATATGGGCAGAAATTTTTCTCAACCGATGGTTGAAACGGACTCAACCATCGGTTGTGGGCGGTTGCGCTTGCAAATCAGGCTGAGATGTGGTATCCTTTTCCGTAGAAAACGGAGGGAACAACATGGACAAAATAACCAGCTTTACCATTGACCACATCAAATTACAGCCGGGGCTGTACGTCTCCCGGAAGGATAAGGTGGGGGCGGAGACGGTGACGACCTTCGACCTGCGCCTGACGAAGCCCAACGACGAGCCGGTGATGAACACCGCCGAGGTGCATACCATCGAGCATCTTGCGGCAACCTACCTGAGAAACGAGCCGACATGGAAAGACAAGGTGCTTTACTTCGGCCCCATGGGCTGCCGGACGGGTTTTTACCTCCTGCTGACCGGGGATTATGCGTCCAAGGACGTTGTCCCGCTGGTACTGGACTGCTTCCGCTTTATCCGGGACTACCGGGGCGAGGTGCCGGGTGCAAGCCCGAAGGACTGCGGCAACTATCTGGACATGAACCTGTCCATGGCAAACTATTGGGGCAGAAAATACGCTGCGTTGCTGGAAAACATTGATGAAAGCCGACTGATTTACCCGGAATAAGGAGAAAATGATGACAAAATTGGGAATTATTGGTGCGATGGATGTGGAGGTCGAGACGCTTCTCGCCGGAATGGAGCAGGTGACCTCTGCCAAGAAAGCGGGCAGCACCTTTCACGAGGGCGTTCTGATGGGGCTTCCCGTGGTTCTGGTGCAGTGCGGCGTGGGCAAGGTCAACGCGGCGCTGTGCGTGCAGATCCTCTGCGACTGCTTCGGCGTGACCCACCTGGTGAACACCGGTATTGCCGGTTCTCTTTGCGCCCAGCTGGACATCGGCGACTTGGTGGTGAGCCGGGATGCCATGTACCATGACTTTGACTGCGTCCATTTCGGCTATCCCTTCGGCAAGGTTCCGGGGATGGATGTCATCGCGTTTCCCGCCGATGACACGATGCTCGGCTGCGCCTTTGCGGCGGCGGAGGCGGTAAATCCCGGTCATACCCGGGTAGGCAGGGTCGCCAGCGGCGACCAGTTCGTGGCCGACCCGGCGGTGAAGGAAAAAATCGTGGCAAACACCCAGGGACTGTGTACGGAAATGGAGGGCGCGGCCATCGCCCAGACGGCTTACCGCAACGGCATTCCCTTCGTCATCCTCCGCGCCATCTCCGACAAAGCGGACGACAGCGCGGAAATGGACTATCCAACGTTTGAAAAAATCGCTGCCCACCGCTGCGCCGAGGTCACCTGCAAGCTGGCAAAGCACCTGCACGAAGCGGAAATGATGAATTGATTGTATTCTCCGGGGAAAGCTATCTCCGGAGGGATTCAACATGACGGAAAAACAATATGGCGCTCTGGTGGCGCGGATGGCGCCAAAATCGCCTATGTGGCGCGACTGCCTGAACGCTTTCTGGATCGGCGGGCTGATCTGTGTGGTCGGGCAGATATTCACGAACTGCTACGGCGCCTGGGGACTGGAAAAGCAGGACGTCGGAACGGCTGCGTCTATGACGCTGGTGGCGCTGTCCGCGCTGCTGACGGGTCTGAGCGTGTACGACGACATCGCCAAGCACGCGGGAGCCGGTACGCTTGTGCCAATCACGGGATTTGCCAACGCCATCGCCGCCCCGGCCGTGGAGTTCAAGACCGAGGGCTTCGTTCTGGGCGTGGGCGCGAAAATGTTCACCATCGCGGGGCCGGTGATCGTGTACGGCCTGGCCGCAAGCGTGGTGTATGGGTTTATTTACTGGCTGTATACGATTCTATAGAAGAAACGCTGTCATCCGAAGTAAGGTGACAGCGTTTTTCAAAATTCGGGCGTATTATGGGTTACTTTGACGAGCAGATTCGCCGCCGGGTGCATAACGGATAAAAAGTGATCCCGGCGCGAAAAGCGCCGGGATATTCTCACTTTTTCAGAACTTCCTTCACAGTCAGAACATTTTCATCCACGGTGAAGCGGATGTCGTACCCGGCGAAGGACAGGCCGTAGACGCGCTCCGGGCTTCGCTGATAGGATGGGCGGGGGTCGTGGGACAGAACGCCGATGGCGGCGTCCCGCTTGTCCTCCGGGAGCAGGGACAGGAGCGCGGGCGGGAAGCAGACGTTCAGCAGAAAATCCCCGGCGGTATCCGTGAAGCCGCCGGTGGCGTCCGGGTGGCAGTCGCCGTAGGGAATGTAGGGCTTGATGTCAAAAATTGGGGTGCCATCCATCAGGTCTGCGCCGCCTACGTGCAGAACCGTGCCAAATTCCCGGGTCGGCTCCACGCCCAGAAGGCGGACGCTGGACAGCCCCAGATTGTTGGGGCGGAAGGGGGAGCGGGTGGCGAAAACCCCCATCCGGGTGTTTCCGCCCAGCCGGGGCGGGCGCACGGTGGGAGACCAGCCTTGGCGGACAGCCCCGGAAAACTGCCAGATGATCCAAAGATGGGAAAAATCCTCGATGCCCCGCAGGGCGTCGGCGTTGCGGAATTCCGGCTCGAAGACGATGGTGGAGCGAAGGGACTCCACAAGTCCGCTCTGCCGGGGGATACCGAATTTGGTGGAAAAGTCGCTGTGCATCCGGGCGATGATGCGAATATTGACCGTATCCATTACGCTCTGACCTTTCTTAAACAGAAGGTGACCGCGAAAATTGCGGCAAGCCCCAGACTGATGGCCGCGCCCGCGGAGCAGCCGGAATAGTAGGAAACCGTCAGCCCGGCAATTCCGGCGAAGAATGCGAACAGCACGGAAAAACCGTGGTACTGCCGCAAATTCCGTGCGACGTTCCGGGCGGAAGCACCGGGCAGCACCAGCAGGGAATTGAGGATCAGCAGACCAACGCTGGAAATGGACAGCGTCACTACTACGGCAATGGCGGCGGTGAACAGCGTCTGGGAAAGTCCCACGGGAATGCCCCGGGAGGACGCCAGCTGGGGGTGAATGGCGGTGAGGGTCAGGCGATTGCTGTAGAAAACCCAGAAAACGATCACCGCCAGCAGCACCAGCGCCAGCATTCCGATCTCCCCCGGGGTGACGGAGAGAATGTCGCCGATGAGATATTTATTGTACCGGGTAAAGCTGCCGCCGCCCACGGTGGCGACGAAAATGCCCAGCGCCACGGCGGAGCTGGAAAACACGCCAATCAGGGTATCCGCCGCCTGATTGGAGCGGCTGCGGACGAAGGAAAACAGCAGGGCAAACACCACGCTGAAAGCGACTGCCGCCCAGATGGGGGCGGCCACGCCGCAGATAATGCCGATGGCGATGCCCGTAAAGGCGGAATGCCCCAGAGCGTCGGAGAAGAAGCTCATGCGCCCGGTGACGATCATGGTGGAGAGAATGCCGAATAGCGGCGCCATGAGCAGCAGCGCCAGCAGGGCGTTTTTCATAAAGTCCCAGTGGAGCATTTCAAAGGGAAGGGCGTCCCAGATTGCATACCAGATACTCATGCGCGGCCTCCTCTCATGTGGAAGGTGCAGTGGAATTCCTCGGAATCCAGCACCGTCTGCGGGTCGCCCTGAATCAGAACGCCGTGGTCAATGAGCACCACCTGATCGGCGTACCGGGGCAGCAGGGAAAAATCGTGGGTGGTCATCAGGATGGACAGGTCGTAGTTTTTGCGGATTTCGTCCAGCATGTCCATCAGCGTCTCCATGCCCTCCACGTCCACGCCGGAAAGCGGCTCGTCCAGAATGAGAATGTTGGGGATGGGTTCCAGCGCCAGCGCCAGCAGCACCCGCTGCAATTCACCGCCGGAGAGGGTTCCCACACGTTTGTTGACCAGTTCCTCCCCGTGTACCCGGGAAAGGCACTCCGCCACCGTGTCCTTCATGGTCTTGCCGAGACCGAGAAAAGCGGGGCGGCGGCTCATGCAGCAGGCGAACAGGTCGGACACGCTGACCGGGTCGCTGGGGTCAAAGGCCGGGCTTTGGGGAACGTAGCCGATACGGGGCTTTTTGCTCCGCTGTCCCGGCTCGGAGAAGGCAATCACGCCCTCGTATTCCCGCTGACCCAGAATGGCTTTCAGGAAGGTGGATTTCCCCGCGCCGTTGGGGCCGATGATGGCGACCATCTGGCCGCAGTGGACGTGAAGGTTCACGTCCTTCAAAATGCAGTCGGTTCCGATTTTCACGGACATATTCTCTACCCGAAGGCAGCAGGAGTGGCCGCAGGAACCGCCATGATGTGTCAGATTCATCCCAATGCCTCCTTGATGGTGTCGATGTTGCGGTACATGGCGTCAAAATAGCTTTCGCCGGCCATGGCCATGTCCAGGGAATAAACGGTCACGCCGGTTTCCCGGGAAATGACCTCAGCGGCGGAAGTGCTTCCGTTGCGCTCGGTAAAAATCGCGGGCAGATCATGCTCCCGGACGATACCAATCAGATGCTTCAGCTCCTGAGCGGAGGCTTCACTGCCGGATTCTTCCTCCACCGCTTCCAGAATGGTCAGATCAAACGCCTGGGCGAAATAGGAGAAGCCGTCGTGGAAGGTTACGAGATTTCGACAGCTGAGGCCGGACAGGCTGGATTCCCCATAGCATTGCAGCGCGTCCAAATCTTCCAGCAGGCCGTCCAGATTTTCGGAAAACACATCCGCGTACTCGGGATACCTCCGGGAAAGCCCTGCGCAGATGTTCCCGGCCATCTCCTTTGCGTTTTCCGGAGAGAGCCAGATGTGGGGGTCGTCTTCGTGGTGGTGATCTTCATGATCGTGGTCGTGTTCTTCTTCCATATGCAGAAGGGCGATCCCTTCGGAGGAGTCGAGGATATCCGAATCATCCAGAATACCGTCCAGAAAATCCTCCAGCCCCGCGCCGGAGATCACAACGACCTGGGCGGCCTCCGCCGCCTTTACCTGACGGACATTCAGGGAGTAGTCGTGCAGACAAGACACGCTTTCCGTCACCAGCCGGGTGACGGTGAGGGGCGTATCCACGCAGATTCGGGAGGTAAATTCGTACACAGGCAAAGTCGTAGCGGCGATTTTCGCCGGCTGCGACTGAGACCAGCATCCGCTGAGCAGCACCAGCAGAGCCAGCAGAGCCGGGAATAAAAAAGTTTTTCGCATTGACGTTCATCCTTTAACGCATTCATCTGCTTCCATAATATCATCTTTGTCAAGAAAAAAGGAGCCTGTTTTCACAGGCTCCCCATCGCTATGTATCGTGTTAATGCTTCTCCATCCAGTCCTTGACCTTGGTCTTTGCCAGGCGGACAATATCCTCGGCAGGGTAGATGGAAGTCTCTCCGCCGCCTACGTGCAGGAAGTACAGACCCTCGGGTGTCTGGTACAGATCTTCCTCGTAACCGGCGGGATCGCCCAGCTGGCCGTAGGAGTAGGCCTTGATCAGCGTAGCGGTCTCGGTGTCGTATGTTTTCTTGCAGATGACCTTTTTCATGGAACGAACCTCCTTTACTGTTGAACTCCATACGACTGATATTATACATTTTTATATCCAGGAATCAAGTGTATATTCCAATATATTACAACTTTTTCAAAAAGATTGGAAGATATTCTGGTTTTTATAAAGGGTGATATGGCTTCTCTATGTGCAGATTGCACAACAAAATTTCCTGATTTTGGAAACGTTTCCTGCTTGCTTACAGCCTGCTTCGGTAGTATAATGGGACGAAAAAGGAGGCGGAGGAATGAAGGACTTCCCGTGTTTCGCAACAGACGACGGCGTGGCGAGCCTGATTTTGAAGGAAATTCCCTACCGTCAGGAAGCCTATATCCGCTTTCAGGACGTACAGCCGGGTCGGTTTGCGCCTTTTTTGGAGGAATGCGTTTCCTTCTGCCGCATGGCCGGGGCGGAGAAAATCTATGCCCAGGGTCACGGGGAATTGGCGCGTTACCCCCTCCACGCCGCCGTTTATGAAATGCGGGGCAAGGCGTGGGTGGACACGGCGCTGCTGGAGAACATCTTTCCGGTGACGGAAGCCACAGCGGAAACATGGCGCAGGCTCTGCAATGCGCGAATGCGCGGCGTTGACTGCGCCGCCACCCAGACCGCCGCGGATGAAAAAGAAATTCTGGCATCCGGCGGCGCGTATTTTGTCCACAGCGCCGGGGAACTTCTGGGCATCGGCTGGATGAAGGATACTGAGCTTCTGGCGGTGTGTTCCGTGAAGCCCGGGGCAGGGGAGCGGGTGATGCACACGCTTATGTCCTTGGTAGAGGGGGCGGGGATGACACTGGAAGTCGCGTCCACCAACGAAAAAGCTATCCGCCTGTACGAAAAGCTGGGCTTTCTGCGAACGGCGGAGAAGGTGCGCTGGTATCGGGTAGGGTAGCGGAAACTGTACAGGAAAAATACTTGACAGGCAGAAAAGTCTGTGCTATAATACCCGACAGTCAAGGGAATCTACTTGACACAGGAGGTTCTGAATGGACGCGCTGGAGATGTCGCTTCTGTATGACTATTACGGTGGCCTGCTGACGGGCAAACAGAGGCAATGCTTTGATCTGCGCTACAATCAGGATCTTTCTCTGGGCGAGATTGCCCAGGTGATGGGCGTGAGCCGCCAGGCCGTGAACGACAACCTGGCACGGACAGAAGCGCTTCTCCGGAAAATGGAGAGCAGCATCGGCTGCGTCGGCCGGGATCTCAGGAACCGGAACGCGCTGCGGACGATCCTGGATGCGGCGGAACGCCTGAAAACGTACCCGGATGAAACCGTTTCAGCCCTGGCAGGGGAGATCATCGAAGCTGCCCAGGACTTTGAGGAGTAAAGTATGGCATTTGAAGGCTTAACCGAAAAAATTTCCGCGACCTTCAAAAAACTGCGCGGCAAGGGACGCCTGAAAGAGGCGGACGTGAAGGAGGCTATGCGGGAGATTCGCATGGCGCTGCTGGAAGCGGACGTCAGCTACAAGGTGGTCAAGGATTTTACCAAATCCGTCACCGAGCGCTGCGTCGGCGCAGACGTTCTGGAATCCCTGACCCCTGCCCAGATGATCGTGAAGATCGTCAACGAGGAGCTTTGCAAGCTCATGGGCAGCGACACCAAGCATATCAACATCAATCCCAACGGCCCGACAGTCGTCATGCTGGTGGGTTTGCAGGGCGCCGGTAAAACCACCAACGGCAGCAAGCTTGCCGGACTGATGAAGCGGCAGGGGAAGAATCCGCTGCTGGTCGCCTGCGACATTTACCGTCCCGCCGCCATTCAGCAGCTGAAGGTCTGCGGCGAAAAGCTGGGGATTCCCGTGTTTGAAAAGGGGACGCAGGACCCGGTGCAGACGGCGAAAGAGGCCGTCCTCTACGCCCGTCAGCACGGCCACGACATGGTGTTTCTGGACACCGCCGGCCGTCTGCACGTGGATGAGGCGCTGATGAATGAGCTGAAAAACATCAAGGCCACCGTCAAGCCAGACGAGATTATGCTGGTCGTGGACGCCATGACCGGTCAGGACGCGGTCAACGCCGCCCAGAGCTTCAACGAGTGGCTGGATATCGACTCCGTGATGCTGTCCAAGCTGGACGGCGATGCGAGAGGCGGCGCGGCGCTTTCCGTCCGTGCTATCACCGGAAAGCCCATCAAGTTCGCCGGTATCGGCGAAAAGCTGGAGGACATCGAGCCGTTCCATCCTGACCGGATGGCCAGCCGCATTCTGGGCATGGGCGATGTGCTGACCCTCATCGAGAAGGCAGAAAAGGCTTACGATGCCAAAAAGGCCGCCGAGATGGAGGAAAAGCTGAAATCCAACCGCTTCACCCTTCAGGACTTTTACGACCAGATGGTGCAGATGAAATCCATGGGTTCCATGGAGGAAATTCTCGCACAGATGCCCGGCGGCGGAAACCTCAAGGGCGTCAAGCTGGACGAAAAGGCCATGGCGCATACCGAAGCCATCATCCTGTCCATGACCCCCAAGGAGCGGGAAAAGCCCGAAATCATTGGCGCCAGCCGGAAAAGGCGCATTGCCGCAGGCGCGGGATTGAAGGTGGAGGATGTGAACCGTCTTCTTAAATCCTTTGAGCAGATGCGCAAGCTCATCAAGCAGTTCTCCGGCCCCGGCGCTGGAAAGAAAATGAAGCGCATGGGCCGTATGGGCGGCTTTGGCGGCTTCCCCGGCTTTTGAGCCGAAGCCGTATTGATTCGTTCGCTGTAAGCAAATATGCTTTGCGATATAGATTTATAGATTATTTATGGAGGTGAAACTCTCATGGTTAAGATCAGACTGAGAAGAATGGGTGCGAAGAAGGCTCCTTACTACCGGATTGTTGTCGCTGACTCCCGTTCTCCCCGTGATGGCCGCTGCATTGAGGAGATTGGCACTTACAATCCCCTGACCCAGCCCGCTACCATCACCGTCGATGCCGAGAAGGCTCAGGCATGGATCAAGAACGGCGCTCAGCCCACTGACACCGTCCGCGGCCTGCTGAAGAACGCCGGCGTGCTGTAAGATCCGCAAAGGAGAATTCCGCAATGAAAGAACTTTTGCTGTATATGGCAAAGAATCTGGTGGATGATCCTGATGCCGTCACCGTAACCGAAACCTCTGACGAGGAAGGGAAGGTGCTGGAGCTTCGTGTTGCCGAAGGTGACATGGGCAAGGTGATCGGCCGCCAGGGACGGATCGCCAAGGAGATCCGCACCATTATTAAGACTGTAGCCCAGCGCACAGGCGAGAAGGTCACGGTCGAAATCGTGGATTAAACGAGGATGCGTGACATTTGTCACGCATTTTTCGTTATCCCGGCAATCTGACATGAAATCATCTGCTCTTATGAGCAGTAGGGGAGAATGTAAATGAAACTTCCATATATTGAAGCCGGTGAGATCGTCACCACCCACGGCGTCTGGGGAGAGGTGAAAGTCCTTTCCTGGCTGGACAGTCCGGAAATGCTCTGCGAATTTGACCGCTGCCGGATTGAAGGCAGGGAATACTCCATGGATGCCGTTCGCGTGCAGAAGACCTGCAATCTGGTCAAGCTCCGGGGGGTTGACACCATGGAGGACGCCCAGAAGCTCCGCGGGAAAACCATGGAGCTGTACCGGGAGGACATCTCCGATGAGCTGATCTTCGCCGCAGAGCTGGTGGACGTGGAGGTCTATGCGGACGGCGCGTGCATCGGCAAAATCAAAGAGGTGCTGGACTATCCCGGCAACAGCGTGTACGTTGTGCAGGGGGAGCGGGAGTACCTGATTCCTGCGGTGAAGGAGTTCATTCTTTCCACCGATCTGGAGAAGAACCAAATGCAGGTGAAGCTTTTGAAGGGAATGGCAAGCGATGAGGATTGACATTCTGACGCTGTTTCCCGACACCCTGGGGGACGTGCTTTCCGAGAGCATTCTGGGACGCGCCCAGGAGCGGGGATATATTTCCATCGAAGCCCACCAGATACGGGACTACACGGCCAACAAGCAGAATCAGGTGGACGACTATCCCTACGGCGGCGGGCGGGGCGCCATTATGCAGGCCGACCCCCTGTACCGCTGCTGGGAGGCGGTGTGCGACGAGGCCGGTGGGGCGGTGCATACCGTCTATCTGTCCCCCTGCGGGCATACCTTCCGTCAGGCGGACGCCATCCGCCTGAGCAAGGTGGACAATCTGATTCTGGTCTGCGGCCATTACGAGGGCATTGACCAACGCTTTATCGACGAGTGCGTGGACGAGGAAATCTCCCTGGGGGACTTTGTCCTCACCGGCGGGGAGATTGCCGCCATGGCGGTGACGGACGCGGTGTGCCGCATGGTTCCGGGGGTGCTTGCCGACCCGGAGTGCTTCGAGGATGAGAGCCATTTTAACGGTCTGCTGGAATACCCCCAGTACAGCCGTCCGGCGGTCTGGCACGGGCGGGCGGTGCCGGAAATTCTGCTCTCCGGCAACCACGAAAAGGTGCGTCAATGGCGTCGGAAGCAGGCGCTTCGCCGCACCCGTGCCCGGCGGCCGGATATGTACGAACAGTTGGATTTGTCGTCGAAGCAGGATAAGAAGCTGCTGAAGGAAATGGAGGCGGAAGACCGTGAACAAGCTGGAAACCCTGAAAACATGGGTGCAGGAGAGTAACCGCATCGTCTTTTTCGGCGGCGCGGGGGTGAGTACGGAATCCGGGATTCCGGATTTCCGGAGCGTGGACGGACTGTACCACCAAAAGTTCGACTATCCGCCGGAGACGATCATCAGCCACAGCTTTTATGAGCGAAATCCGGAGTATTTCTTCCGGTTCTACCGGGAGAAAATGCTGCCCCTGGGCTTCGAGCCCAACATCACCCACAGGATTCTCGCAAAGTGGGAGCAGGAGGGAAAGCTCCTGGCAGTGGTAACGCAAAACATCGATGGCCTGCACCAGAAGGCGGGGTCGAAAAATGTCTACGAGCTGCACGGCTCGGTGCTGCGCAATTACTGCACCCGCTGCAACAAGTTCTACAGCGCCGAATTTGTCAAAAATGCCCCAGGCATTCCCCGGTGCAGCTGCGGCGGCATTGTCAAGCCGGATGTGGTGCTCTATGAAGAAGGGCTGGACGAACAGACCATTGCGGGCAGCATAAAGGCCATCCGCAGTGCGGACATGCTCATCGTGGCCGGAACCAGCCTGACGGTGTATCCTGCGGCAGGACTGATCAACTACTACCGGGGCAACCGCCTGGTGCTTATCAACCGGGACGAGACGCCCTATGACGGCAGCGCCGATCTGGTGCTGCACGAAAGTCTTGGAGACGTTTTTTCACAGTTGGCATAAAAATTGGGAGGAAGCCACGCGCTTCCTCCCAACTTTTATGTTTTCAATTTGCCCTTTCTGCGGGATTTCCACTGAGCGTACATCCGGAACACGGTAGACCCCAGCAGGATGCCCACTGCCATGATACCGGCAATGGCGGCGGTGTTCATGCCCCTGTAGGCGAACATGTCCATTTCTCCCCGCACGGCGAAGTTCATGGTGTAGTACACCCCCGCGCCGGGAATCAAGGGGAAGGCAGACACCAGCAGATAGGAAATGGCGGGATATTTGCGGATTCTTGCCATAATTTCGGAATATAACGACGCAAACAGAGAAGCCCAGAAATAGGAGAGGATCTCGCTGAATCCCAGCCGTTGGCTGAGCCAGAACACCACCCAGCACGCAATGCCGCCGATGGTGCAGAGAATGCCCCCGGGGCCATGAATATTGAACAGAATGGAGAACCCAAAGCATCCGATATAGGCGAACAGGCACTGCGCCAGAACGGAATGGTCAACGGAAGGTGCGGAAACCGGCGCGCCCCACAGCCGATCGGCAAGAGACCAGGCCGTAGCCGTCCCCACCGCCAGAGCCGCCGCGATCAGGAACACCTGCACGATGCGGTTGATGCCGGAATTGGTATCGCCATAGATGATGTCCCGCATGGCATTGGTGAACAGCAGACCGGGGACAAGGATCATCAATGCACCGATGGTGACGGCGTCGGGATTTTTGGCGACGCCCAAAGTGCCGAAGGCATAGGCCAGCAGCGCCATCAGAAAGGAAGCGGCGATGGTTCGGAAAAACTGGTTGGTGTCCTGGGCGTCCAGAAACCGAATCACAAGCCCCACCAGGATCCCGCAGATACCGGCGCAGAAACCATCCAGAAGATTGCCGCCGAACAGCAGTCCGAAGCCCAGGGCGCCCAGAAAATACCCCAGATAGATGATGAGAACCGGATAGGCTCGCCGCTGGGAACGGACGACCTCCAGCCATCGCTGGGCTTCCTTTGGCTCCGGCCGCCGGCTGCAATAGGCGCGGCTCAGGCCGCTGAATTTCTCCACCGCGTCCAGATCGTTGCCGTGGGAGCCGATGCGGCGCATCCGGGTGATGGGGGTACCGTCATCCATCATGACGGTGACGATCAGATAATTGGGAATGGCGAACACTTCCGACGCGATGCCGTAGCTGCTCAGCACCCGGCTGACGCTTTCCTCCACCCGGAAGGTCTCCGCGCCGCACATGGCAAGCTCATAGCCTAAATCCGTGGCAAGATCCAGTAAAATGTTATAGTCCATGGGAATCCCCCAGCGCTAAATAAATTCAATGCCGTTAGAGCAGTAACAGTATACCATACGCCCTGAAAAATACAAGGTTACTCTCTGAAAAAATTCCGCGCCTGGCAGTATGTAAAGACGCCGTCATCCTCAACGGATTCGCATATTTCGTCGGCCATTTCTTTTACCGCCGCCTTGGCATTGCCCATGGCGACCCCGGTGCCGACGGCTTGCAGCATTTCAATGTCGTTGATTCCGTCACCAAAAGCAATGGCCTCGTCTTTGGAAAATCCAAAGTATTTCAGCACATCCGCCACGGCTGCGCCCTTGCCACCGCTGAGAGGAATGATATCCGCGGCCTTGTCCCACCAGGCGGTTATTTGGGTGTTGGTCGTCCCTTCCAGAATTTTGCTGTATTCCTCTTTGCGGCAGCTGCACATGATCTGAAAAACGTCGCCGTTACACAGTTCATCAAAGTTGTCGGCGATGATCAGCTTCGAGCTTCCAAAGGAAAAATACTGTTCCAGCTCCGGATCTGTCCCGTTGGTGACCACAGAATTGGTGTTGCTGATGGCAATTGCGCGGTTCATTTGCTTTAAGTTGCGGACAATACAGGCAACATCATCGTGATGAAGCGGTTCCTTCCGGATGACCCGGTTGTGGCTCACAACATAGGAGCCGTTAAAGGTCAGGTAAATATCAAATTTAATCCCATCAAAATGGGGGATAGCGGGGTAGCTTCTCCCCGTGGCCATACACAGCAGAATCCCGCTGCGCTGCAGCTGCTGCAAAGCGCCCAGCGTGTTGGGGGATAATTCTTTACACCCCAATTTCAGCAGCGTCCCGTCGATATCAAAAAAAGCAATTTTGATCATGCGCGTTCCTCTCCGCCGGACACGGGGCTAATCGAACAGAGTAGGGGACAGGGGATCGTCCAATGCGTCGAAGCACATCAAAATCTGCTCCCGGGAGGTCTTTTCCACGGCAAGTTCATGGGGAATTTCGTCCCGCCCAAATAGGCCAATCTCAGTCGTTTCGATATTTTCCTGGAATTCGCCGCCTTCATATTTGCACAGCACAAAGCACTTTACGACCCCGTAGACGTAGTTCGTGACGTTGTGCTTCCGCCAGTCCTGAACGGCGATCAGCCGCTGCGCCGTGACGGTGAATCCGGATTCCTCCCGAACCTCCTTCTCGGTGTTGGACGCAATGGATTGGTCAACGTCGCACCAGCCGCCGGGCAGGCACCAGGTGCCGTTGTTTTCGTGAACAAGGAGAATTTTTCCGTCGATGAAAACGGCGGCTCTGGTGTCGATTTTCGGAGTCTGGTAGCCTGTCTCATTGCAGAATAAATTGCGGACTTTCTCCATGGGTATCTCCGTTTTCTCGGAGATCATCTCCGCGGCGATCTGCCGCAATTCTTCGTATCGCTCGCGGTCATATTTGTCCTTCCCGTATTGAAGCCCCGCCTGGGCGATGCTCTGAATGCGGATGGCGTAATCCAGCAGCCTGTCGTTCATGTGCTTTTCCTCCGATCTTTTGTCGAAAATCACTATACCATAGCCACCCGCGTTTTTCAACAACAAAAACGCCCAAAGGAAAAACACTTGCAATTAAAATTCGGCTGTATTATAATACAGGCAACCAAGTGGTAGGAGGTACGTTTTTATGAGTGCAACCGTTTATTTTTCTCCTGTTATCACCCCGGAGAAGGTTCTGGACATGTTCAGGCTGGTGGATAAGACGCTCCCCGGCAACATTGCGATCAAGCTGCATTCCGGCGAAAAGGGAAACCAGAATTTCCTGGGGCCGGAGTTCTGGAAACCTGTGATCGATTACGTCGGCGGCACTGTCGTGGAATGCAACACCGCCTATGACGGCGCCCGCAACACCACCGAGAAGCACCGTAAGCTGATGGACGAGCATGGCTGGAGCCGCTGCTTTACGGTAGATCTGCTGGATGCCGAAGGCCCCGATCTGGAGCTGGACATCCCGAACGGCAAGGTCATCCAGAAGAATTTCGTGGGCAAGGATCTGAAAAACTACGATTCCATGCTGGTGCTGTCCCACTTCAAGGGACATCCCATGGGCGGCTACGGCGGCGCACTGAAGCAGCTGTCCATCGGCGTGGCGTCTTCCTACGGCAAGGCGTATATTCACGGCGCGGGCGTGCCGGAAGATATCTGGACGGCGGAGCATGATTCCTTCCTGGAATCCATGGCGGACGCGGCCAGCAGCGTTGTGAACTTCTTCCACGGAAACATGATCTTCATCAACGTCATGAAGAACATGAGCGTGGACTGTGACTGCTGTGCGGTCGCGGAAGACCCCTGCATGGCGGACATGGGCATTCTGGTCTCCACAGACCCCATTGCCATCGATCAGGCGTGCATCGATCTGGTGTACGGCTGCGACGACCCCGGCAAGGCGCATTTCCTGGAGCGGGTGGAAAGCCGCAACGGCGTTCACACCATCGAAGCCGCCGCAGCGCTGGGCTTCGGCAGCCGGGAATATACGCTGGTGAAGGTTGACTGATTAAGAAATGCAAAACGTCCACCGTGATTCTCTTGGAATTACGGTGGACATTTTAATGAGTCTGGATTTCAGAAAAGCCTACAGCAGCGTTTTTGCGGCAAATCCGTGATAATCCGAAAAAGCGGTCTTCAACCCGTCCATTCCCTTCGTCTCCCATTGATTTGCCAAATAGAGCATCCCGCACATACACGCAAATTTTTCATAATACTTGCCGCAGATCGCGTCATAAAGACATTGCTTCTCCTTTTCCGGATCCGTTTCCGCAAGTGCTGCACGCATCCGTTCTTTGCAGGCGGAATACACCTTTTCAAGCTGCGATGAATGCCAGTCTACGTTATCAATCTCTGTGGCATTGAACGAAATCAGGTGGGCGAAACCCTCGTGGAAGGTGTAAGCGTCCAGCTTCGTCAGGTAATTGGGGCTTTCAACTGCGGCATCCGCTTCCGGATAACAGCACCCGATCAGGAAATGGGTCAGCTCATGGGTCAGCAAATTTCGGATGATTTCGTTGAAGTTAGCCATGTTGCCGTATTTGTTCCAACAGATAAGGTCAAAAATCAAATGTGTCTGCCCATCCGGCGATTTCATGGTTACGGCATCGTATGGCTCGGGAAAACCGACAATAAGATCAACGACAGTCTCCTTTTCCTGCCAATCCGGAAAAAGAGCATCCCAGATTGGACGGTTTACCGGTTCAAATTTCTCTACGACGCGGCGAAAGCACTGCGCCATGTTCCGCACGGATTCCCGCATGGAATCGTCATCCGGCGGCAAAGTGAAAATATTTTTTCCAAGGTCAACGTCAAGGGTGGAGCCGGAAAAGAACCACTCGTTCTTATATTCGCACAGATTCGCCCCGGAAATATATGCCTGCACGATCGTACTGTCTATACGCATTTGTCGCTGCTCCTTTTTGTCGTACCACGGTTGTTTTTGAATAAAAACGTCAGCAGGAAAAAAGTCCGCCGCGTTTCTCCCGAACTACGGCGGACTTTTTGGCGGAGATGTGGGGATTCGAACCCCAGCACGGGCAGAACCCGCCTACCGGATTTCGAATCCGGACCCTTCAACCGCTTGGGTACATCTCCATAGCTCTTTGATTCCCGGTCATTATATCAGCGGTTGCGGAAAAAATCAAGACTTTTCCGCATTTCTCTTCTCCTTGCCAGGAAAACATTGTCTCGCACCGTTCCCATTTCCGGGGTAGACTTTTTCCCCGTTTTGTGATACCCTAAGCGTAACCCAAGAAAGATAAGGGTAACGCTTATGATGAAGAAATATGAAAAGCTTCTGGCGCTTATTCTCTGCGCCGTCATGATTGCAGGACTTCTGGGCGGCTGCCAGAGCAAGCCCAAGCGCACCACCAAGGAAACCGACGAGACCACCTATGGCATCGACGTGGCGCGATATCAGGGAACCATCCGCTGGGCGGAGGTCGCCGCGTCCGGGGTGGATTTTGCCATGGTGCGGGTCGGTATGCGAGGAATGGCGGAGGGCGAAATCTCTCCCGATTCCAACGCCCGGTACAACCTCCAGGAAGCGGAGAAAAACGGCGTCAAGCTGGGTGTGTACTTTTTCTCCACTGCCATTTCCAAAGAGGAAGCCGTAGAGGAGGCCGACTGGACGGCGGATTTCATCGCCCAGTATCCCATCACTTATCCGGTGGTCTACGACTGCGAGGGCTTTACCGACACGGAAAGCCGCCAGTACGGCATGTCCAAAACGGAGCGGACGGACATCGCCCTGGCATTTCTGAAGCGCATCGAGCAGCGGGGATATGAGGGCATGTTCTACGCCGCGAAAAACGAGCTTCAGGACGAAACCCTGTGGGAGACCTCCCGGATTGAAAAACATTATAAAATCTGGGTAGCGCAGTTTCCCGGGGATGCTGACCCGGCGGTGCATACCTCCAGCTATGCCGGCGAGCATCAGATGTGGCAGTACACCATGGAGGGAAGCGTTCCGGGCATTTCCCAGAAGGTAGACATGGATGTGGCCTATTTCGGCTACGACGGGGTAGAAAAGCCCAAGGACGAGACGCCTCCGGAGGAAGCTTTCCCCGATGTGGAAGCGTTGATGGACTTTACTCAGGTCAACGAGGAAGTGACCGCCAAGGTGGAAACCAACCTCCGGGACATCCCCAGTCAGGACACGGACAGCACCGTGCTGTACACCCTGAAAAACGGGGAAATTGCGACCCGCATTGCCGTAAGCAGCAGCGGCTGGTCAAAGGTCACCTTCAACGGAAGCACCTATTACGCCGTGAGCAGCTACCTGACCACCGACATGAACTACTCGGCGGACACTGCCGGTGAGGCAGGGGAGGACGGCATCAAAACGGTCTTCACCCCGGTGAACCAGGAGGTGACCGCCAAGGATGTAGTCAACCTGCGAAAGCTCCCCAGCGTGGAGCATGAGGACGCCACGGTAGTCGCCCAGCTGAAAAACGGCGATGTCGCTACCTGTGTCGGCGTCAGCGACAACGGCTGGTCGAAGCTAACGTACAAGGGGGAGACCTGCTATGCCGTTAGCAGCTATCTGACGCCGGTGGGCAGCGGCGAGCTTCCCACTCAGCCGGAGGACGATGGCATCCAGACCCAGTTTGAGGAAATGAACGATCTCGTCACCGCCAAGGTGGAGGTCAATCTGCGGTCGCTACCCAGCGTGGAGGACCCGGACTGCGTGGTGGTCGCATCGCTGAAAAACGGCGAGGTCGTCACCCGAACCGGCATCAACCGGGATGTGGGCTGGTCTCGGGTGGAGTACAACGGCCAGACCCTCTACTGTGTCAGCAGCTATCTCATGGCGGCGCAGGCGCAATAAAAAGGGCAAAAAAGTCAAAAACAATATTGACAAATTTCCCAACCTGTGTTAATATAAGCGGGTCGTTGAGAGACGGCGCTTATATGGGCGAGTGGTGGAATTGGTAGACTCGCTAGATTCAGGTTCTAGTGTTCACTGCGGACGTGCGGGTTCAAGTCCCGCCTCGCCCACCAGATAAATGAGGTACACGGATGTGTACCTCATTTATTTTTGTTTTGAGTTGCGCGCATCATACTATTTCTCGATAAAATAGTATTATTAAAAACTAGTATCAGATTCGGTAAAGATTTGCCCCGGAGGGAAAAATGATCAAATTGCTTTCCGATATCGGTAGATTTATTCATAAAATTATGATATTCTATTCACAGTAGAGTGCCGAACACGGGGCAATCATAACCACGAAGGAGCAGCAGAATGGCCAAAACAAAAGAGCTTATCAACGAACTTTCCAAATCATTGCGGTGGCAGAACTTTATTTTCCTGTTTGTCGCGGGCTGTATCAACGCCTTTGGCGTCAACATTTTCTTAGCCCCGGTGGGGCTGTACGACAGCGGCATTTCCGGTACGTCTATCCTCCTTTCCCAGATCACGCCGGATTATCTGTCACTTTCCGTTTTCCTCCTGATTTTGAACGTTCCGCTTTTTCTGTTTGGGCTAAAAAAACAGGGGACGGCCTTTACCGTCTATTCCCTGTTTGCCGTCGCCGTGTATTCCGCCGCGTCGTGGATCATTGTGGACGTGCTTCCTGTGGACGTGAGCTTTGCGTCCCCGCTGGCAGGGGAGGATCTGCTCCTGTGCGCCCTGTTCGGCGGCGTGATCTCCGGCGTGGGCAGCGGTCTGACCATCCGCTACGGCGGCGCAATTGATGGCGTGGAGGTCATGGCGGTTATCTTTGCAAAGAAGCTGAGCCTGACCGTCGGTACCTTTGTCATGATCTACAACGTCATTCTGTACATCCTCGCTGGCAGCGTGATGCACAGCTGGATATTGCCCCTATACTCCATCGTGGCCTACGGGGCGGGACTGAAAACCGTTGACTTTGTGGTGGAAGGCATCGACCGCTCCAAGGAGGTCATGATCGTCACGGACAAAGCCGAGGAGATCAGCGCCGCGTTGATGGAGGCATTCGAATGCGGCACAACGAAAATCGCCGCCCGGGGCGGCTACTCCGACGCGGACAAAACCATTATTTACTTCGTGGTGAACCGCTTCCAGATTTCCAAAATGCGGACGATCATCCGCTCCATCGACCCGAAAGCCTTTGTGACCATCAGCGATGTGGCCGACATGTTCAAGAGCAACGATTGAAATTTAAGGCAGCGCCGCGCAATCGCGCGGCACTGTTTTGCTATTTTCCTCTTGCATTTTCCGGCAAAATGTGCGACAATAGCACCAAACATACGAGCGAAAACGGTGATGGTATGGAGAAAGAAGAACTATTACAGCGGGTCTTTGGCTATTCCAGCTTTCGGTCGGGGCAGGAGAAGCTGATTGACGGCGTGCTTTCCGGTCAGGACGTGTTTGGCATTATGCCCACCGGCGGCGGAAAAAGCATGTGCTACCAGCTCCCGGCGCTGATGCTGCCGGGAATTACTCTGGTCATCTCGCCCCTGATCTCCCTGATGCGGGATCAGGTGATGGCGCTGAAGGCGGCGGGCGTTCCCGCCGCGTTTCTGAACAGCACCCTCACGGGGGCGCAGATGCAGGCGGCGTACCGCAATCTGCTGGCGGGGCGATATAAGATCGTCTATGTCGCCCCGGAACGGCTGGACTATCCGGGGTTCGGCGCTGTGGTGGAAAAGCTGAACATTTCCTTTGTCGCGGTGGACGAAGCCCACTGTATCTCCCAATGGGGGCAGGATTTCCGCCCCAGCTATTTACGAATTGTGCAGTTTATCGACAGCCTTCCGAAGCGCCCGGTGGTGGGTGCTTTCACCGCCACCGCTACCCGGAGCGTGCAGGAGGACGTGGAGCGGATTCTGGAGCTGCGCAGTCCGGTGCGGGAGGTCACGGGCTTTGACCGGCCGAACCTGTATTTTGAAGTCATCCAGCCGGAGTCCAAGGACAAGGCGCTTCTCCGGCTGCTTGCCGGACGGAAGGGGAAAAGCGGCATCGTCTACTGCGCCACCCGGAAAAAGGTGGAAAGCGTCTGCGAGCTGCTGTGCGACCACGGCTACGCTGCCACACGGTATCACGCGGGGCTTTCCGAAGCCGAGCGAAGCGAAAATCAGGAGGATTTTCTCTACGACCGCAAGACCGTGATGGTGGCGACGAACGCCTTCGGCATGGGCATCGACAAATCCAACGTCAGCTTTGTCATTCATTATAACATGCCCAAGAGCATCGAGGCCTACTATCAGGAGGCCGGCCGCGCCGGACGGGACGGGGCGGAGGCGGACTGCATTCTGCTGTTCAGTCCCGGGGACGTGCAGACCGCCCGATTCCTCATCAACAACGGCTCCGATAACGAGGAAATGGACGCCGTGCAGCGGGAAGAGGTGCGGCGGCAGGATCTGGAACGGCTGAACGCCATGGTCGGCTACTGTAAGACAAAAAGCTGTCTGCGGGGCTATATTCTGGATTACTTCGGGCAAAAACACCCGGCGATGTGCGGCAACTGCGGCAGCTGCCAGGGAAATTTCCGGTCGGTGGACATCACCCGGGAAGCGCAGATCATTCTTTCCTGCGTAAAGCGGGTACACGACGCCCTGGGCTACAACGTAGGCGCGAATCTGCTGGGGAACATTCTGCGGGGCAGCCGGAACAAGCGGGTGCAGGAGCTGGGGCTGGACAAAATCAGCACCTACGGCCTGCTGAAGGACAGGACACGAAGCGACACCCACGCCATGCTCGACCATCTGGAAGCGGAAGGGTATCTCCGGACGGAGCAGGAGCACCAGTCCGTGTTCCTGACCCCGGCAGCGGGGGAGGTTCTCTACCGGGGCAAAACGGTCTCCATGCTGGTGGAGCAGACCCATGAACCGGAAACGCCGGTCACGGAGACAGCAAAGCTCACAGCGGACGATGCCCAGCTGTTTGACGCATTGAAAGAACTGCGGCTGGAACTGGCGAAAAAGGCGGAAATTCCGGCGTTCGTGGTATTTTCCAACGCCACGCTGGCGGACATGGCAAAAAAGAAGCCCGCCACTATGAGCGAATTCAAGAAGGTCTCCGGTGTAGGCGAGATCAAGGCCGCCTGGTACGGCACGGCGTTCCTCAAGTGTATTCAGTCGTACTTGGACGAGAACGCATAATACGACTCTTTTTTCTATGCTTTTGTAATTGCAAAATCCTCCGCATGATTTTGTCCATGCGGAGGATTACACTATATTGTGCTAATTGGCTTATCGCTCCCGGTTGTCCAGCGTATAGATCACGCAGGCAAATCCGGCAATCAGGGCGAACAGAATGGCTCCGCCCAGCGCGTCCCCCAGGGAAGCGCCGATGAAGAAGCCGACGATCGCGGCAATGACCATGACAATCACGGATACCACCGTCCTGAACTTGTTCATAGCCCGATAACCTCCAAACAAGGATCAGCCGATGGGTTCAAAATCCGCCGCGCCGTGCTTGCACAGGGGGCATACGATGTCGTCGGGCAGGGTGTCGCCCTCGTAGATCCAGCCGCAGACCTTGCAGACAAAGCCGTGCTTGCCCTCGGTTTCCGGCTTGGGCTTGACGTTGTTCTGGTAGTAGGTGTAGGTCATGGTCTCCCGGTCGGAGATCACCCGCGCCTCGGTGACGGAGCAGATGAACATGCCGTGGGTATCCAGGTCAACATAGCTCTCCACCTTCAGGCTCATGAAGGAGTTGATATACCGGGGGAGGAACCGCAGGCCGTTGTCGGAGCGCAGCTCCTCAATGCCGGCGAACTTGTCCGCCGTGCGGCCGCTCTGGAAGCCGAAGGTCTGGAAGACGGAGAAGGGGGCGGAGGTGTCCAGGCAACATACGTTCATCACGCCGGTCTGCTTGATGACGTGGTGGGAGTAGTTCTGCTTGTTGATGGTGACGGCAATGCGGTTGGGGGTGTTGGTGACCTGAGAGACGGTGTTGACGATCAGGCCGTTGTCCTTGCTGCCGTCGCTGGACGTGACCACGTACAGACCGTAACCGATGTTGAACAGGGCGTCCAGATTGTTCTTGTTCGCCGTCTCGTCCTGCCGGGCGAGGTAGTCCTTGCACAGCTCGTTTGCCATGGACTCGATCTGAGCCTTACTGTCGTCATTCAGGGCGGAGAGAATCTTCACGGTGGTGTCGGTGAAGGTCAGGTTCTTGCTGCCCTCCAGCATTTTGCGCATGGTCTTGGCGGCGAGGGGCGCCCAGGAGCCGTTTTCCATCAGGCCGATGGTGCGGTTCTGGAAGTTCCGCTCGGTCAGGTGATGAATGAATTCCTTCATGAAGGGGAAGACGTCGGCATTGTAGGTGGTGGTGGCCAGCACCAGCTTGCCGTAACGGAAGGCATCCTCTACAGCCTTGGCCATGTCGCACCGGGCGAGGTCGTGCACGATGACCTTGGGGCAGCCCTTGTCCGCCAGCTTCTGCGCCAGCAGCTCCGCCGCCGCCTTCGTGTGGCCGTAGACGGAGGTGTAGGCGACCACAATGCCGTCGCTCTCCACCCGGTAGGAGGACCAGATGTCGTACAGATTCAGATAATATCCCAGATTCTCCGTCAGCACGGGGCCGTGGAGGGGGCAGATGATGGAAATGTCCAGACCTGCGGCCTTTTTCAGCAGTGCCTGCACCTGCGCGCCGTATTTGCCCACAATGCCGATGTAGTAGCGGCGGGCTTCGTCCGCCCAGTCTTCTTCCACGTCCAGCGCGCCGAACTTGCCGAAGCCGTCAGCAGAGAAGAGAACCTTGTCATAGGAGTCATAGGTCACGATGACCTCCGGCCAGTGAACCATGGGCGCACCCACAAAGGTCAGGGTGTGCTTGCCCAGGCACAGGGTATCCCCCTCGCCCACCACAATGCGCCGGTCGGCGTAGTCGTCGCCGAAGAAGTTCTTCATCATGACAAAGGCCTTGGCGGAGGAAACCACGGTCGCCTCGGGGTAGACCTTCAGGAAATTGGCGATGTTGGCGGAGTGGTCAGGCTCCATGTGCTGCACCACCAGATAGTCCGGCTTGCGGCCGCCCAGGGTGTTCTGAATGTTGTCCAGCCACTGATGGGTAAAGCCGCGGTCTACGGTGTCCATGATGGCGACTTTTTCGTCCAGGATGGCGTAGGAATTGTAGCACATGCCGCCCGGGACAACGTACTGTCCCTCGAACAGGTCGACCGCATGGTCGTTGACGCCGATGTACCGGATGTCCTTTGTGATTGTCATAAAATTGCTCCTTTTTTGTGTTATTATGTCAGTCCTGCTCGTAATCCAGAACTTCCTTGGCAATATAAATGGGGCGATCCTTGCTCTGCTCAAAGGTTCTGCCCACGTATTCGCCGATGATGCCGATGCAGAACAGCTGCACGCTGCCCAGCAGCAAAATCAGCACGATGATGGTGGCATAGCCGGGGACGTCAATACCCTGAATCAGCTTTTGCAGCACCACCACGATCAGGTAAATCAAGGCTGCCACGCCCGTCACGCCGCCAAGCCACGTCGCCAGCCGCAGAGGGGCGGTGGAAAAGCCGATGATGCCCTCAATGGCATAATTCACCAGCTTCCAGAAGCTCCACTTGGTGGTTCCGGTCGCCCGCTCACAGGCGGTGTAGGGGATGAACTTGGTGCTGTAGCCAACCCAGGCAAAAATGCCCTTGGAGAAGCGGTGGTATTCCGCCAGCTCCAGGATGCTGTCCCGGACACTGCGGCGGAAGGTGCGGAAATCGCTGGCATCAGGCTGCAAGGTCACCTTGGACAGCTTGTTGATGATGCTGTAAAAGCTCTTTTTGAAGAAGGACAGCACTTTTCCTTCCCCCCGGCGATCCTGGAAGGCCGCGACCACGTCGAATTCCGGCTCCTCGTCCAGAACTTTCACCATGTCCCGGACGATTTCCGGGCGCTGCTGAAGATCGGCGTCGATCAGACAGATGTACTCGCCCGCCGCGTGCTGCAAGCCCGCATAAATTCCGGCCTCCTTGCCGAAATTCCGGGAGAAGGACACCACCTTCACGGGGCATTCCCGGGCGGCGTAGAGCTTTTTCAGATTGTGCAATGTAGCGTCCCGGCTGCCGTCGTCGATGAAGACGATCTCGTAATCATAGCCGCAGCCGTCAAAGGCGGAGACGACCGCCTGCTGAAACAGGGCGACGTTATCCGCTTCGTTATAACAGGGAACCACCAGGGATAATTTCATGGGTAAACACTTCCGCTTCCAATAAGGTGCTTTCATTATATGCGATTTTCACCGGTTCGTCAACGCCTTGTGCAGCCATTTTCTGCCCCATGGAAAACAGCGCCAATATTTTTCTTGACAAAATACAGCCTTTGCAATACAATTGTACGAAATCGATAACGCGGTGAACGGGAGGTTCCGTTTCCGGTGCAAGGAAGAGAGTGCGCATTTTGGTGCAAGCGCATATTGGCCGGTTCGGATGGTCGCCCGGGAGCGGTCTTTCTGAATAAAGGGAAGCTCTGATTAAATCGGCAAGAACTGTGAGCGAGAGATTTTTCGTCCAAT
>URBH01000015.1 GCA_900546075.1 uncultured Eubacteriales bacterium
GGCGACAGATCAATGCGATATGGAGTGAGAAAAAAAAAGGAGCTGGTGCTCTGGGGAATCCTGTGTGTGGGACTTATTTTGCTGTATCTCCTTTCCTCCACGGATTGGATCATCAAGGAAAAAGAGGTGGAGGTCTACCCGGTGTCCCTGATTATCAGCGATACTTCGGATGATGATTACGTCAACTTCCGCAAGGGCGTGGATCAGGCGGCGGTTGAGTATAATGTAGATGTCAGCTTTATTACCCTGTATGAAAAGGATAATCTGGCACAGCAGATGGAGCTGGTGCGCCGGGAAGCGGCAGACGGTGCCGGGGCAGTGATACTGGAGCCGGTTGATGAGCTGGAATGCCGCCAATATCTGGAAGAAAATACATATGGAACGCCGATTATCCTGCTGGGTGAATTATCACCGGATGAGGAGGTCAAGGGGGCGGTTCATATGGACTGGACGGCAGCCGGGAGAAAGCTGGGCGAGGCGATTACGGCGGAACAGAGCCCCGATCTTCCTGTCTGGATCTTTGCAGATAACCCATATATCGGCAAGGCGGGGGAGATGAAGCAGGGGCTGACGGAGGTGCTGGAAAAACAGGGCTTTTACGACACCTGCGTTTCCATGAAATCCTCCACCGTCCCCACCATGGTGGCCGCCGCGCGGCTGTTCCGCGCCAAGTGCGACTATCCCCTTCATATCGGCGTGACCGAAACCGGCCCCGTCCGGCAGGGACTGATCAAATCTGCCATGGGCATCGGCGCGCTGCTGTTGGACAGCATCGGCGATACCATCCGGGTCAGCCTCACCGATGACCCGGTGCAGGAGGTCTACGCCGCCCGGGACATTCTCAAGGCCGCGGGACTTCGGAAGGACGGCGTGAACATCGTCTCCTGCCCCACCTGCGGACGAACCCGCATCGACCTGATCGGTCTGGTGAACCGGGTGGACGAAGCGCTGAAAAACTGCGAAAAGCCCATCACCGTAGCGGTCATGGGCTGCGTGGTCAACGGCCCCGGCGAGGCCCGGGAAGCGGACATCGGCATTGCCGGGGGCGACGGCTGGGGCATGATTTTTGAAAAGGGCGTACAGGTGGAAAAGCTTCCCTATGACGAGCTGCTCCCCGCCCTGCTGAAACGAATTGAAGCACTGTAGAGACACAATATGGAAGAACAAATCTGCTTTCTGAATATGTTTCCGGACTATGAGCCGCCTGAGGAGCTGTATGCAGCCCTTTCTCAGGCGGCTATCGCCGCTGCGGACATTGACCCCGAGACCCGAAGCGTCCACGTGGCGCTGCATTCCGAGCGCTACATCCCGCAGCGGCTGCTGGAGCAGGTTCGCAAGGACATCTGCAGCCTGTACGGTCTGCAAAAGTTGGAGCTGACCGCGACCCACCCGGAATCGGAGCTGCAAAAGATCGAACCTGACGAGCTGATGTGGCTGTTTGTCAGCCGCAACTCCATGGCGCGGGGTTCTCTCGCCGGGGCAAAGTGGGAATGGAGTGAACAGAATCTCACGGTAAAGCTTGCCGCCAACGGAAAAGAAACCCTTTTGGAGCACATTCCGGCGGTGGAGCAGGTGCTGCGGGAACGGTTCGCCGCCCCGGTGCATATTACCGTGGAGGCGGGCAACGCTCTGGAAGGAAAGGCGCTGTTTGCCGCCACGGAGTCCATGCGGGAATCGGAAATTCAAAAGCTCCCCGCCGCTTCCTCCGCCCAGCCCCGGAAAGAGGACAAGCCCGCCGCCCCCAGCGAAAGCTTCTACGGCAAGCCCTTCAAGGGCACACCCGTTCCCATGAAGGATCTCAGTCTGGACATGGGAACCGTCATCGTGGAGGGCAAGGTCTTCGCCGTTGACCACAAGGAGCTGAAAAAGCGCAACGCCTACGTGGTGAAATTCGACATGACGGACAACACCAACTCCGTCCGTATCAGCCGCTTTATGGAGGCCGGAGAGGCCAAGCCCATTCTGGAAAACGTTCAGATTGGTTCCGTCCTGCGGGTGCAGGGCAAGCTGATCGAAGACCGGTTTGAAAACGAAATGGTTCTCAAGCCCTACGCCATGCAGCCCGGCTCCATGCCCAAGCGGCAGGACACCGCCCCGGGGGAAAAGCGGGTGGAGCTGCATCTGCACACCACCATGTCCAACATGGACGCCCTGACGGACACCGCCGCCGCCGTAAAGCAGGCGGCTGCCTGGGGTCACAAGGCCATCGCCATCACCGATCACGGCGTTGCCCAATCCTTCCCCGACGCCATGAAGGCCGCCTCCAAGGCCAAGGTGGCCGGAACCGACCAGAATATCAAAATTCTTTACGGCTGTGAAGGATATTATGTAAATGACGTGGACGACCGCATTGTAGTCCACGGAGAGCAGGACATCACCTTTGATCAGGAATTCGTCGCCTTCGACCTGGAAACCACCGGCCTGTCCTCCCGCAGCGACCGCATCATTGAGATCGGTGCCGTCGTGCTGAAAAACGGCCAGGAAGTAGACCGTTTCCAGACCTTCGTTGACCCGGAGCGTCCGCTGGAGCGGAAAATCGTGGAGCTGACCGGCATCACCGACGAAATGCTGATCGGCGCGCCGAAAATCGAAGAGGTGCTGCCCAAATTTCTGGACTTCATCGGCGACCGGGTTCTGGTCGCCCACAATTCCGACTTCGACACCGGCTTCATCCGCGCCGAGTGTCAGCGCCTCGGCTACGGCTACCATTACACCGCGGCGGACACCCTGATTCTGTCCCAGAATCTGCTGCCCCAGCTGAACAAATTCAAGCTGAACATCGTCTCCAACGCCCTGAGCCTTCCCGACTTCAACCATCACCGGGCAGCCGACGATGCCATGACCTGCGGTCTCATCATGGCGAAGCTCATGGTCAAGCTGGAAGAGGAGCATGACATTCACAATTTGCAGGCCATCAACCCCGCCATGACCAATCTGCGTTCCGGCGGCCGGATCACCGACCGGCAGGCGCGGCACATCATCATTTTTGCCAAGAATCAGATCGGTCTGCGCAACCTGTACCATCTGATCTCCGACTCCAATCTGCAATATTTCCGCCGGGTGCCCCGGATGCCCAAATCTGACATTCTTAAGCTGCGGGAGGGTCTGATCATCGGCTCTGCCTGTGAAGCGGGCGAGCTGTTCCAGGCCATCCTCGACCGGAAAAGCGACGACGAGCTGAAGCGCATTGCGTCTTTTTACGATTTTCTGGAAATCCAGCCCCTGGCGAACAACCGCTTTATGCTGGCAAACGAAAAATACGAGGCCAAAACCGACGAAGACCTCCGGGAGTACAACCGGAAAATCGTCCGGCTGGGCGAGGAGTTGGGCAAGCCGGTAGTCGCCACCGGAGACGTTCACTTCCTGAACCCCGAGGACGAGGTTTTCCGTCACATTCTGCTGGCCACCAAGGGCTTTGACGACGCGGACAAGGACATGCCCCTGTACTTCCGCACCACGGACGATATGCTCCGGGAATTTTCCTATCTGGGAGAGGAAAAGGCCTGCGAAGTGGTTGTCACCAACCCAAACCGCATCGCCGACATGTGCGAATCCCTGCGTCCCGTCCCCCACAACCTGTTCGCGCCCAAAATTGAAAACTCCGTGGAAGACCTGAAAAATCTGGTCTACACCAAATTCCACCGCCTTTACGGGGACAATCCCCCGGAGCTGATGGTGAAACGCGTGGAAACGGAGCTGCACGACATCATCAACTGCCACTACGACGTGATCTACATGTCCGCCCAGAAGCTGGTGCAGAACTCTCTGGAGCATGGCTATCTGGTCGGCTCCCGTGGCTCCGTCGGCTCGTCAATCGTGGCCTACATGTCCGGCATCACCGAGGTCAACTCCTTCCCGCCCCACTACCGCTGCCCCAACCCGGAGTGCAAGTACACCACCTTCGACGTTCCCAAGGGCTACGGCTGCGGCGCCGACCTGCCGGACGCCGTCTGCCCCAAGTGCGGCGCGAAGTTTGAAAAGGACGGCTTCAACATTCCCTTTGAGACGTTCCTGGGCTTCGGCGGCGACAAGGTGCCCGATATCGACCTGAACTTTTCCGGCGAATATCAGGCGAAAGCCCACGCTTACTGTATCGAAATGTTCGGAAAATCCCACGTTTTCCGGGCAGGTACCATCGGCACCGTGGCGGAGAAAACCGCCTTCGGCTACGTAAAAAAATACCTGTCCGAGCGGGGCAAGACCGCCTCCCGGGCGGAGGAAGCCCGTCTTGCGGCAGGGTGTGTCGGCGTTCGCCGCACCACCGGCCAGCATCCCGGCGGTCTGGTGGTTATTCCCCAGGAAAACGAAATCTGGGATTTCTGCCCGGTGCAGCACCCGGCGGACGACCCCCAGGCCGACCAGATCACCACCCATTTTGAATACCACTCCATGGAGGAAAACCTTCTGAAGCTGGACATGCTGGGTCACGATGACCCCACCATGATCCGCATGATGGAGGACATGACCGGCATCGACGCCAAGACCATCCCCCTGGACGATAAGGACACCATGTCCATTTTCATCTCCTCCAAGGTGCTGGGCTATGAGGATGACAAAATTCTCGGCCCCACCGGCGCCGTCGCCATTCCGGAGTTCAATACCCGTTTTACCCGGGGAATGCTGATGGACACCATGCCCACCCGGTTTGATACGCTGCTGCGTCTGTCCGGCTTCTCCCACGGCACCGACGTGTGGCTGGGCAACGCCAAGGATCTGATCACCTCCAAAACCGCCACCGTTGACCAGGCCATCGGCTGCCGTGACGACATCATGCTCTATCTGATCTCCTGCGGAATGCCGGAAAAGCGCTCCTTCAAAATCATGGAGGCCGTGCGAAAAGGCAGAGGTCTCCCTGAGGGCGCGGAGGAGGAAATGAAGGCCGCGGGCGTGCCGGAATGGTACATCGGCTCCTGTAAGAAGATCAAGTACCTCTTCCCCAAAGCTCACGCCGTGGCCTATGTTATGATGGCTTTCCGTATCGCATGGTTCAAGGTACACCATCCCCTGGCCTTCTATTCCGCCTATTTCTACCGCCGCAGTCAGAAGGGCGGCTTCGACGCGGTGCTGATGACCCACGGCAAGGACGCGGTGGTCGCCAACATCGACGCCATCGAGAACAACGAAAACGCCACGGACAAGGACGAAGACCTGCTGACCACGCTGGAGGTGGCCTACGAATACTACATCCGGGGCTTTGAATTTCTGCCCATCAGCATTTACGACAGCCACGCCACGAAATTCATCATTAAGGACGGCAGGCTTCTGCCCCCATTTGTCGCAATCTCCGGCCTTGGCGAAAACGCGGCATGGGATTTGATGCGTGGACGGGAGGGCAAGACCTTCCTGTCCGTGGAGGAAGTCGCCGCCGCCTGTCCCAAGGTGTCCAAGACCCACATTCAGATGCTCAAGGAAGCCGGCGCTTTCGGCGACCTGCCCGACACCAGTCAGGTAAGCTTTTTCTAACAGCAAATCGGAGCGTCAAAAGCGCTCCGATTTCTGCTTGCAAATTTCAGAATTTTGTAATATAATATAAAAACAAATCCAAATTACGAGGTGTTTTATATGCAGGATGTCGGAATGCAGTATCACATTCACTGTAACAAGGGGGACGTGGGACGTTACGTTTTCCTCCCCGGCGACCCGGGGCGCTGCCAGTCCATTGCCAGCTACTTTGATAACCCCGTCCATATCGGCATGAACCGGGAGTACAATATTTACACAGGCACCATGCTGGGGCAGAAGGTCTCCGTCT
The DNA here is from genome assembly GCA_900546075.1 of uncultured Eubacteriales bacterium. Lineage (GTDB taxonomy): Bacteria > Bacillota > Clostridia > Oscillospirales > Oscillospiraceae > Faecousia. The sequence continues at coordinate 5,753 of URBH01000015.1, forward strand.
GCTCCACCGGCATCGGCGGCCCGTCGGCCTCCATCGCCATGGAGGAATTGGCGGCCATCGGCGCGGATACCTTCATTCGGGTCGGCACCTGCGGCGGCATCGCCATGGACGTTCTGCCCGGAGACGTGGTGGTGGCCACTGGCGCAATCCGTTATGAGCATACCTCCCTGGAATACGCCCCCATTGAGTTTCCCGCCGTGCCGGACTTTGACATCAGCGCCGCGCTGAAAGCTGCCAGTGAGAGTCTGGGTTACCGCACCCACACCGGCGTCGTCCAATGCAAGGATTCTTTTTATGGTCAGCACAGCCCGGAAAAATCTCCTGTATATTACGACCTGCTGCAAAAGTGGGAAAGCTGGAAGCGTCTGGGCGTCAAGGCCAGCGAAATGGAGTCCGCCGCCCTGTTTGTGGTCGCTGCCGCTCTGGGCGTGCGCTGCGGCAGCTGCTTCCACGCCGTGTGGAATCAGGAGCGGGAAAAGGCAGGGCTAGCCATGCCCATGACCGAGGACACCACCGGCGCCGTCAAGGTGGGCATTGAAGCCATGAAGCGGATTATCGCCGCCGATCTGGAGAGCGGCAAATGAGGTTGCTCTGAAAGAGCATTTCATGCGGAAAAATTGACAAAACCGCAGGGGACGATGAACCAATCGTCCCCTGCGGATATATTTGACAAGTTATAGCACTAAATGTGGAGAAACGCGATATTCTTTCAGTATCCGATTTCCTTCAGATAGCGGCTCAGCGCGTCCTGCCAAGTCGGAAGAGGCGTAAAGCCGGCTTCCATAAGCTTGCTCCTGTCAAGACGGCTGTTGAACGGACGCGCCGCCTTATTCAAACCGTACTCCTCCGTTGTCACAGGCAGAACCTTCGTCTGATAGCCGGCCTGACGGTAGATTTCCTTGGTAAAATCGTACCAGCTGATATAGCCGCCTTCATTGGTTGCATGGTAGTATCCGTATTTCTCGGTCTCATTCATGTCCACCAGCAGCCGTGCCAAATCGTACGTATAGGTTGGCGTGCCGATCTGGTCATTTACGACGCGAACCGTGTCATGCGTTTTACCAACGTTCAGCATGGTCTTGACAAAATTCTTCCCGTTTCGTCCAAAGACCCAGGCAATGCGGACGATAAAGTACTTTTCAAGTTCCCGGCTGACCGCCAGCTCTCCTTCCAATTTCGTCTGACCATACACATTCAGGGGCTTATAGTCCTTGCAGTCCGGCTTCCATGGCTCTGTTCCCTGACCGTCAAACACATAGTCTGTGCTGATATATGTCATTTTACAGTTCAGCTTCTTGCAGACATCCGCAATGTTCTTCGTGCCGCCAGCGTTGACAGCACGTACTTTCGCCACGTTTTCATCATCCTCCGCCATGTCCACGGCCGTCCACGCTGCGCAGTGGATCACGGCATCCGGATTCACATCCGTAATTGCCTTTTCTACGGCGTTCCTGTCGGTGATATCCAATGACATGTAGGGTGCGGCTATGTCACATGCTTCCTGCATATCAGACCCTATACCCTCATGGCCGCGTTTCAGCAGCTCGTTCATGACATCGTGTCCCAGTTGACCGCCAACGCCGGTTACGAAAAACTTCATATCAATCTCTCCCGAAACTCTTTCATTCTGGTTTGCAGCATTCTCGGCTTTGTAAATTCTTCAACAAACGCTTTACAAGCTGTTTCCAGTAATGAAACTCAAAATAATGATGCCACAGGAACGGACGGCTCCCATTCAGATATTCTTTATAAAACTGAGCACCGTATTCGTACGCTTCCAAATGATAATCCATTTCCGGGATCAGATACGGCTCCATGAACCACTGGTACCGGTACAAATCCCGATACGACTTCATGTATCCAATAAAACAAGCCCGAAAATACCTATCGGAATAAAATCTGGCATCCGGTGGCAGGAGGCCATTATCTTCCGCAAAACGCTGTACAATGTCGTTATACCCCATGATAAAAGGTCCGGTCATTGGTACGGTATAGATTGGAATGTTGGCATCAACGTAAGTCGTCTGCAATTCCTTTATACGGTCAACCGGCGGCTGTCAATCGTTAATGAATGCGCATCGCTCCATAATGAGCAGCCTTTGCCCCTGTTTACCGAACAACATGTTCTGAGGCAATGTTCCGGATACAGTCGCAACAACCTCAGCATTTCGGATATACTGAATCAGTTGAGACAAGGACACTCCTTCCGGATAAAGGATCGTGTAGCCATTCTTTTTAAAGAAATCATCCAGCGCTTCAAGGCCGAACTCCAAATCCCTATGCTTTGGCAAAAGGCTGCGACTCATATAGATTTTCTGCGGCATCTGAACCGCAGGCGGGACGTTTTCGGCTATCGCATTGAAAATATCCAAATATTTAGGAGAATAATATCCCCATCTGCGAAAAGCCAAATCTGGAACAATCACTTCCCGGTAGGTTGTCGGCTTATTGACAAATTCCAGCTTGTCCCAGATATTCAAGAGCGTGAGAAACTCTTTGTAATTTCCCTTGATTTCTCTTATTTCGCCCTCGTCCAGAGCAAATACATAGCTATCCACGGAGGAATCATTTTCCAGAAAATACCAAAGCCTGGCAACTCCCTCCACCAGAAAATGTCCCCAATGGTGAATCAGATACCCGCAATAAACAACTTTTTTATCCCTGTATTCCGCGGATTCAAAGAAATTGCACGGTTTGACACAGCACTCCACCGCAGAAATCCCAACGCTGTTCCCATCCTCATCCACAACACCTCCGCAGCCAATCCAACCGAATTGATCCGTTTTCCGCACAGGTAGAACAGTGGCATTCTTTCCCTGCCACACGGAGGGAGTTTCCCGCTTCTCGCAAGCCACCTCATGCTGTTTTTTCAGAGCCGCAGCTTTTTGAGGGCGTAAGTACCGATAATCCACCGTGTACACGCACAGCACCTCCAGGTCTGTTTTTGCCGTTCATTTTCCTATCTCTTTATAAGGCGTTTTATAAACTGCTTCCAGTAGTGGAACTCCAAGTAATGATACCACCGAAAAGGCTTTCTTCGGTTAAGATAATCCCCAAAGTATGCCTGGCCGGCGCGGAACCCTTCGATCAGAGATTCCGTTAAAGGCGCATACCAGTCAAACATGAACCAATTATAGTTGTACAGATCTTCATAAGCCTTCATATATTTGATAAAGCACTTGCGATAATGCTTTTCCGTCAGGAAACGACCGTCCGGCGGCTGATAGCCCCGGTCGGCGGCAAAACGCTGCAAGCAATCCGTATAACCCATAATAATAGGCCCGGCAAAATCCACGGGATAGATGGGAATGTGTGCATCGATATAGGTCACGTCCAGCCCCATAATCCGGTTGATGCCGACCTGGTTATCCACATTGATGGTCAGCCGCTCCACGATTTCCAGCTTCTGCCCGGGGCGGGCAAAAAGCATATTGTGGGGCAGCGAACCGGAGAGAGACGCCACCACATCGGCGTTGCGGATGTAGGAGATCATCCGGCCGAGCGGCACCTTTTCCGGATAGAGAATGGTGTAGCCGTTTCTCCGGAAAAAATCGTCCAGCGTGTCAAAGCCGGATTCAAAGGGCATTCCCTTCTTGAATTGGCTGCGGCTGTAGTAGATTTTTGTCGGGCGCTCCCAATTGGGGTCTGGCACCGCGTTGTTCGCCACCGTGTCATAGACCTTCAGCAGCTTGGGGGTATAACGTCTGCGGCAGTACAGACCCAGCTCCGGGACGATGACCTCCCGGTAAGTCGTGGGGGTGTTGATGATCTCCAGATGCTCCCAAATGCCCAGCAGCTCCAGGAATTCCCGGTAATTCGCCCTGATCTCCCGTTCCTCGTTTTCATCCAGGAAGAAAACGTACTTGTCCACACCCGGGTCATTTTCCAGAAAATACCAGAGACGGGTCACGCCCTCAATGAGAAAATGCCCCCAGTGGTTCACCAGATAGCCGCAGTAAACCACCGTTTCGTCCCGGTATTCCTTCTTTTCCGCGGGATAGGCAAACTGCACCCGGCCTTCGATACCGGAAAGCGGCACGTATTCCCCATTTTCGTCCACGACGCCGCCTCTGCCAAACAGCAGATTGTCCTCCGCCTGACGGCGCAGGGGAAGAATGGTGGCGTTTTTCCCGCGCCACACGGCAGGGTTCTCCGTAACCGCCAAGGGCTCGTCGTACCACGCTTTCAGCGCCTCTGCCTTTTTGGGGCGCAGGTATTGGTAATCGATACTGTACATTTTTTCAGTCCCTCCGCTGCTTCAGGGTGGGCAGAATCCGGTCTTTGGCACTCAGCCGCAAAGGCGTGCCGTCTGCCAGGGTATAGCCCTCCCCGGACGCAGAGCCGGAATAGCTGCCCACTACCTCCGGCCAGGCCACGGCAATGTCGGGGTCGTTCCAGGCAATGCCCATCTCGTCCTCCGGATGGTAAAAATCCGTCACCTTGTAGCAGAATTCGGCAACGTCGCTGAGTACCAGGAAGCCGTGGGCAAAGCCCTCGGAAATATAGAACTGCTTCTTATTTTCCTCCGTCAGCTCCACGCCGTACCATTTCCCATAGGTTTCGGAGCCGGGGCGCACATCGACGGCCACGTCAAAAACGCGCCCCCGGATCACCCGCACCAGCTTCCCCTGGGGATACTTCTTCTGGGTGTGCAGTCCCCGGAGGACGCCTTTTGTGGACATACTCTGGTTATCCTGCACGAACACCATATTCAGCCCGGCTTCCTCCATGTCCTTCTGATTGTAGGTCTCCATGAAGTAACCCCGGTTGTCGCCGTGAACCGTCAGTTCGATGATATACAAGCCTTCGATGGGTGCTTTTGTCACCTTGATCTGACCCATTTCCTGCGCCTCCGTTTTTATGGATGATAGTGAATCAGCCGTTTCAGGAGCTGCTTCCAGTAGTGAATCTGAAAATAATGCTCTTTCAGGAATGGCCGGTTCCCATCCAGATATTCCTTGAAATAGGGGTAGCTATCCAGATAAGCTTCATATGCGGCCTCTGGAATTTCTGGGTAGTAAAACTCCATATGCCAGCGAAAACGATAGTTGTCCTGATAGCAGGACATATAATGTCTAAAGCATTTGTCCCGGTATTCTTTGGTACAATAAACGATGCTTGGTGGAAGAAGTCCCCTATCAGAAATATAACGTTCCAAAATGTGATTGTAGCCAAGAATCACAGGGCCAAGCAAATCTACACTGTAAATGGGAAAATTCACGTCAATTGGCGTGACCCTGAATTCCCGCATGCGATTGATGTCGACCTGATAATCTACGTTCCAGATAAAACGTTCCAGAATCGTCACCTGCTGACCCTGATTTGCAAATAAAAGATTGTGATGAACCGAGCCGGAATAGGTCGCAACTTCCATAGCATTCCGCATGTAGAAAATCAGTTGGGACAGGGAAATGGTTTCCGGGGCGACCACCAGAAAACCGTTGCGCCGGAAAAAATCATCCAGGCATTCCCCGCCAAACTCAGCTGTCGCGGCCTTTCCGTAGCGGCTGCGGGTAAAAAAGATTTTATCGGCGACCTCCCACTGTGGATCGACGGAAACATTCCGCGCAACGGTATCGAATACTTTCAAGAGCTTTGGGGAATAGAAGGTGGAGCACTGGAGGGCGATCTCCGGGACAATGACGCTGCGATAGGTGGTAGGCACGCTGATGATTTCAAGCTTATCCCAAATGCCCAGCAACTTCAGAAATTCTAAGAAATTCCCTTTTATCGTGGGAGTTTCATTCTCACGGACAAAAAACACGAATTTGTCCACGGGGGGGGATACTATCCTCCAGAAAATACCATAGACGTGTGACGGCTTCCATGAGGAAATGTCCCCAATGGTTGATCAAATAGCCACAGTACACGACCGATTCATCCCGATATTCAGGATTTTCAAAGGGATAGGGCTTTCCAACGCGATCCGGTATGCCGGACAATTCCACATATTCTCCATTCTGGTCTACGACACCGCCCCGACCAAAGAGAATCCCGTCTTCCGCGGTTTTACGGAGAGGAAGAATGGTGGCGTTATTTCCTTGCCAAACCTGAAGCTCCTGTTTTTCCACAAAGGAAGCTTGGTACATTTTTTTCAGCTTTTCGCCTTTCCTGGGACGCAGATAGCTACAATCAAGTTGATACATGGCGATATCTCCTCTCAGCTTAGGAATGATAGTGAATCAGCCGTTTCAGGAGCTGCTTCCAGTAGTGAATCTGAAAATAATGCTCTTTCAGGAATGGCCGGTTTCCGTCCAGATATTCCTTGAAATAGGGGTAGTTGTCCTCATAGGCCTCGTAAAGAGAATCGGCAATTTCCGGATACCAGGGTTCCATATGCCAGCGGTAACGGTAGTTATCCTGATAGGAAGCCATATAAGCCTTAAAGCAGCTGTCACGATATTTTTTGCTGCAATAAACTTTATCGGGCGGTACAAGCCCATTGTCGGAAATATATCGTTCCAGAATATGGTTATAGCCAAGCATCAGCGGTCCCGCAGTGTCCACGGTATACAGATGAAAATTGGCATCGATAGGCGTCACCCCAAGCCCGCGCATCCGATTTATGCTCACCTGGTAATCCACATTAATGACAAGACGTTCCAGAATAAGAAGCCTCTGCCCATTCTGGGCAAAAAGCATATTATGGTGGGCGGAGCCGGAAATGGTGGCAATTTCTTCGGCATGGAGAACCGTAAACCCATTCCGCAGAAAAAAGTTGTCAAGGCACTCTCCGCCAAACTCAAGATTATTTCCCTTTGAGAAGCCGGTACGCGTAAAGAAGATTTTCTTTTCCGGCACCCATTCAGGAGACGGAGCAATCCTGTCAGCAATGGCATCAAAGACGGCAAGAAATCTGGGACTGTAGAATTCCATGCAGCGAAAAGCAATTTCCGGGACAATTACCTCCCGATAAGTAGTCGGCTGATTGATTATTTCAATTTTGTCCAGGATTCCAAGCAGTCGGAAGAATTCCCGGTAATTGCCTTTGAGTTCCCTTTGTTCATTTTCATTTAGGAAGAAAACATACTTGTCCACACCAGTGTCATTCTCCAGTGCATACCAAAGCCGTGTAACCGCTTCTACCAGAAAGTGTCCCCAATGATTTACCAGGAACCCGCAATAGACTACTGTTTCATTCCGATGCTCTGCCTTGGGAAAGACGTAGGAACCCCATATGCGAGTGGGGATGCCGGACAGCTCTACATATTGTCCGTTCTCGTCCACTACGCCGCCTCGTCCAAAAAGCAAATTGTCCCCCCGTGCACACAGAGGCAGAATCGTCGCATTCCGTCCATGCCATACAGACAAAGTTTCTTTCCGCTCCAGGGGTGTATCGTACATTCTCTTCAGCCACGCCGCCTTTTTCGGGCGAAGATATCTGTAATCGACATGATACATTTTCTCATCTCCAGTCGGATACTCTGTCACCGGTTCCCATACATTTTTTCATAGTAATCCCGGTACTCGCCGCTGATGATCGTCTCCCACCACGCCCGGTTGTCCAGATACCACCGGATGGTCTTCTGAATCCCGTCGGCAAACTTCGTCTCCGGAAGCCAGCCCAGCTCTCTGTGAATCTTTGTGGGATCGATGGCATAACGCATATCATGCCCCTTGCGGTCAGTGACGTATGTAATCAGGCTCTCGGGCTTGCCCAGCGCCTTGCAGATGATCTTCACAATGTCGATGTTGCGCATTTCATTATGCCCGCCGATGTTGTAGACCTCTCCCACCCGGCCGTTGTGGAGAATCATGTCGATGGCCTTGCAGTGGTCTTCCACATACAGCCAGTCCCGGACGTTCTCACCTGTCCCGTAGACGGGCAGCGGCTTGTCGTTCAGGGCGTTGGCGATCATCAGCGGAATCAGCTTCTCCGGGAAGTGATACGGGCCGTAGTTGTTGGAGCACCGGGAAATCGTCACCGGCAAGCCGTAGGTGCGGTGATACGCCAGCACCAGCAGGTCGGCACTTGCCTTGGACGCGGAATAGGGAGAGCTGGTGTGGATGGGTGTTTCTTCGGTGAAAAACAGGTCAGGCCGGTCAAGGGGCAGGTCGCCGTAGACCTCGTCGGTGGAAACCTGATGGTAGCGGCGGATACCGTATTTTCTGCACGCATCCATCAGCACCTGCGTACCCAGAATGTTGGTTTGCAGGAACACCTCGGGATTTTCAATGGAGCGATCCACATGACTTTCGGCGGCGAAGTTCACCACCATGTCGGGATGCTCCTCCTCAAAAAGCCGGTACACGCCCTCCCGGTCGCAGATGTCCAGCTTCACAAAGCGGAAGTTGGGGTTATCCATGACAGGAGCCAGCGTGGACAGATTGCCGGCATAGGTCAGCTTGTCCAGGCAGACGATCCGGTAGTCCGGGTATTTGCGGAGCATATGGAAAATGAAATTGGAGCCGATAAATCCGGCGCCGCCGGTCACGATGATGGTCACTGCTCTCCCCCGCTTTCCTTTTTCTTCATAAAGCTCTTGAAACGATCCTCCGCGACCTGCCGCAGATGGCGGCCGTAGGGAGATTTTCCGTAAATCTCGGCGGCTTTCAGCAGTTCATCGCCGGAAATCCAGCCGAAACGGTAGGCAATTTCTTCCGGTGCGGAAATTTTGACGCCCTGCCGCTTTTCCACCATGTGGACAAATTCCGCCGCTTCCAGCAGGCTCTCAATGGTGCCGGTGTCCAGCCAGGCAAAGCCGCGACCCATAAGCTCCACGTCCAGCCGCCCCTCTTTCAGATACATTTCATTCAGGGTGGTGATTTCCAGCTCACCACGAACGGAGGGCTTCACCTGCCCGGCCTTTTCCGCCACGCCCTTGGGGTAAAAGTACAGGCCGGTAATGGCGTAATTGCTCTTGGGATTGGCGGGCTTCTCCTCCACGGAGATGACCCGGTCGTTTTCGTCAAACTCCACCACGCCGAAACGCTGGGGGTCGGACACATAGTAGCCGAACACAGTAGCTCTTCCGTTTTCGGCGGTGTCCCTCGCGCTGGCGAGGATGTCGGAAAAACCGTTGCCGTAGAAGATATTGTCGCCCAATACCATGGCGCAGGAATCGTCCCCGATAAATTCCTTGCCAATCAGAAACGCCTGCGCCAGCCCGTCGGGCGAAGGCTGAACGGCATATTGCAGACGGATGCCAAAATGGCTGCCGTCCCCCAGCAGATCCTGAAACCGTGGGGTATCCGACGGGGTAGAAATGATCAGAATATCCCGAATTCCGGCAAGCATCAGGGTGGACAGCGGATAATAGATCATGGGCTTGTCATAAACGGGAAGCAGCTGTTTGGAGGTGACCTTTGTCAGAGGATAAAGCCGTGTGCCGGATCCACCGGCTAAAATGATACCTTTCATATGCCGATTCCTTTCCCTGGGGTGTTCCCCTATATCGGGTTTATTTTAGCATGTTTTGTCAGAAATGTAAACCGCTATTTGAGGGACGGATAAGTTTCCTCATTACATGTGCAGTCACGGCGAAAAGCCCACGGCGGGTGCGCCATGGGCTAAAAAAGCGTTTTTTCTTCTTCCATCAGGCCGCCGAAATCCAGCAAATCGTCTGTGCCGATCAGGTACGCTCCCATCTGTTCCAGCTGACGGGCGGCCTGGCTGCCGTCCCGGAAGCAGGCTACGGGACTCCATCCGAAGCGCAGATTTTTCACCGTGCCGTCCCAGGTGCCGCCGTGTCCAAAGTCGGCCTGGGCAACAAATACCATTCGCCCCAGTGCGTGGATGCAGCGATTGCGGCTCAGCGCACGCTGGGTGGAAAACGCGCCGTCAAAATCGTCCTCGCTTACGTACAGCACATTCCGCCGTCTGGCCTGCTTGCTCAGCTCATCGGCAACAATGCTGATGACCCGTCCACCGGCGGCAAGGCAAGCTTCCTGCGCCGTGCGGTCAGCGCCCCGGGCATTGCCGGAAACCAGCGTCAGTCCTTCCTCCGCCGCGCGATATCCCACCGCCGCGGCAAATTTCCGGTTCTCCTCCCGCAGCTCCCGGCTTCCTACCAGAGACACCGCAGGGGTGTTTAAGATGGCCAAATCCCCCTTCGCCCACAGGCATCCGGGGCTGTCCATCCCCAGACGCTGCCGCAGAATTCCGGGGTAATCCTCGCTGACCCGGGTGATGGGAGTGCAGTCCATTTTCCTTCCGCGGCTCAGATAGTAGTCCAGTTGCTCCGTATCTGAAAGCAGAGCGCAGTACCGCTCCGCCGTCTCCCGGTCGTAGCCAAGCGCAATGAAATCCTGCCGCGTCATTTCCCGCTCCGGCTGGGCGCATTCCCTGCCCCGCATCCGCAGCGCCAACATGCGCAGCTGAGCGGTAGAAAGAACCTGACGGTCAGGGTTTCCAAGACGGCTCGTCAGCAGCAGAAAGCCCCTTTCCCGGGGATTCAACGGAATCTCCTTTTGGGCGTCACGGGGGCTTTGACTTCCTCGGGCGTCAGATTTCCGTCCTTGTCCATCACCATGGGCTGAATGGTGAAATTGCAGTATTTGCAGATGTCATCCAGTCTGGCCTTCTCCGGGAAATTGCTGACGATGCTCCATGCCACGCCCTTTTTCTTCGCCCGGCCGGTACGGCCGATGCGGTGGACGTAGTATTCGTTCTCCTCCGGCACGTCGTAGTTGATGACGCAGTCCACATCGTCCACGTCGATGCCCCGGGAGGCCACGTCCGTTGCGATCAGCACGGCCAGCTTTCCGTCCCGATAGCGCTGCATGGTCTTTTCCCGCTGGCTCTGGCGGATGTCGCCGTGGATGCAGTCGCAGTCCAAGCCCGCCCGCTGGAATTCGTCGCAGAGACGCTGGCACATGTGCTTGGTGTTGCAGAAGATCATCACCCGCTCATAGCCCTGACTGCGGATCAGGCGCAGGGACGTCTCCGCCTTTTCCAGCGGGGTGCAGGTAATGCTGAACTGGTCAATGTCCGGGCGGTCTTCCTGCTTGGGTTCCACGGTGATTTCCACCTCGTCCCGCTGGTACATCCAGGACACCGTCATGACCTCCTGGGAGATGGTGGCGGAAAACAGCCCCAGATTCTTCCGGTTCTTCACCTTATCGATGATCCGGGTCACGTCCTTGAAAAAGCCCATATCCAGCATCCGGTCGGCCTCGTCCAGCACAACGGTCTGGATTTTGTCCAGGCGGATGGTCTTACGGTTGTAGTGATCCATCAGCCGTCCCGGCGTCGCCACCACGATCTGGGGCTTGCGCTCCAGCTGCTTGATCTGGCCGCCGATGCCCGCGCCGCCGTACAGCACCGCCACCCGAATGCCCTGGAAATAGGTCAGCAGCCCCCGCAGCTCGTCGCCGATCTGGATGGCAAGCTCCCGGGTAGGGGCAAGAATCAGCCCCTGAACGCCCTCCTTGGACGGGTCGATATGCTCGATCATGGGGATGCCGAAGGCAAAGGTCTTTCCGGTGCCGGTGGGCGCCTTGGCGATGACGTCCCGCCATTGCAGAAAATACGGGATGGCCTCCGCCTGAATGGTGGTGGGGTAGCCGTAGCCCTTTTCCTCCAGGGCTTTCAGCATGGCCTGGCTCAGGCCGAGACTTTCAAATGTAACTTCCATGGTTCTCTTTCCCTTTTTCATCGAAATTTTCTTTATTGTATCACTTTTCCCCCATGTTTGCAACTTTTTTTGTTTTTCGGCGGTTGATTCGAGAAAACTCCGTTTCGGCCCCACGCAATGGTGGACAAATTGGGAAAAATATGCTATATTGTAGGCTATGATAATATGTCCGTGATATAAGGAGAATTCTAATGGGCAAACTAATCGTCATTGAGGGCACGGACGGCTCCGGCAAGTCCACCCAATTTCGTCTGCTGACCCAGCGTCTGGAAAACGAAAACATTGCCTTTCAGAAAATTGTCTTTCCCCAATATTCCGAACCCAGCTCCGCGCTGATTCGGATGTACCTTGGGGGTGAGTTCGGCACGAATCCGTCGGATGTCAACGCCTACGCCGCTTCCTCCTTCTACGCCGTCGACCGCTACGCCTCCTATAAAAAGGCCTGGGGACAGTGGTACGAGCAGGGCGGTCTGGTGGTCTGCGACCGCTACACCACCTCCAACGCCGTCCATCAGGCGTCCAAGGAGCCGGAGGACAAGCGTCAGGAATTTCTCAGGTGGCTGTACGAATTCGAATACGACCGGCTGGGGCTCCCCCGCCCCGATCTGACGCTGTATCTGGACGTCCCCACGGATTTTACGGAGCAGCTGCTGCGCCACCGGGAACAGGATACCCACACCACCGCGGACATCCACGAGCGGAACAGCGCCTATCTCGCTTCTTGCCGCCGCGCCGGACGCGCCGCCGCCGAATATTACGGATGGACGATCATTTCCTGCACGGAAAACGGGAAAATGCGGAGTATTGAGGACATTCACGAAGAAATCTACCGCCATGTGGCGGCATGTCTGGAGGACTGAATATGGTTTACATGTTGCTTGGAACCGGCTTTGAGGAAACGGAAGCCGTCACCCCTATTGATCTGCTGCGTCGGGCGGGCGTGTCCGTCGCCACCGTGGGCATCGGCGGAAAGGTCGTCACCGGAAGCCACGGCATTCCCGTGACCGCCGATATGGAGCTGGGGCAGATGGACTTGACCCAGCTGGACATGATTGTCCTCCCCGGCGGAATGAAGGGCGTCGCCTCCATCAAGGGCTGCCCGGAGGCGCTGGAGGCCGTGCGGTTCGCCTGGGAAAACGGCCGGTTTGTCGCCGCCATCTGCGCCGCCCCCACCATTCTTGCCATGCTCGGCATCACCGACGGCAAGCGCGCCACCTGCTACCCCGGCTGTGAAGATCAGATGGGCAGCGCCCACATGGTCTGCGCCCCCGCCGTCACCGACGGGAAGCTCATCACCGGCACGTCCGCAGGCTGCGCCGTTCCCTTTGGTCTGGCACTGATCGCCGCCCTGAAGGGTCAGGCCGCCGCGCAGGCCATCGCAGAACAGATCGTCATTCGCTGACCTGGAGGAACACAATATGGATAACAGACAGTTTCCCGAACGGGACGAGGAGGAAATCATTCCCGAAGAGCTGACCTTCTTTCCCGCCGACGAGGAATCGGAGGAAACCGGGGATACCCCCGTCTCCGAAGAAATGACTGGGGAGGAACCCGATTCTCAGCCCGAGGAAGCTCCTGCGGAAGCAGAAGAACCCGCCGTGGAGGATATTCCCTCTCAGGAAGACGTTCCCGCATTTGAGGACGATTCCGTCCAGGAAGCAGCTCCCGTTTATGAGGACGTCCCCCCCATTGCGGACGCCCCCGCCCCGGACGAAACCCCTGCGCCCCCGGCCGACGACGCCGAGCGCGGCCGCTCCTTTATGGATCGTATCCCGGATGTGGACGACGGCATGGAGGAATCCTATGACAGCCGGCTCGCCGAGCCGGAGATCGGCAGCGAGATCATCCCCGACGACAGCGCCATGGAATCCCACGGCATGCTGGAACACGGTGAGGAGGAGCCGCCCTTCGACCCCAGCATTCTGGACGACCCGGATTTGCAGGAGCTGCCCGAAGATATTTCGGAGCCAGAACCGCCGAAGGACGAGATTGCGGAACAGGAATACCGGGATAACGACGGCAGTTTTGACGCCGCGGCGGATGCTCCCGCTCCGGAACGGAAAACGCCTGCCCGTCAGCGTCCCGTCAAAAAAGGACGCCCCAAGAAAACCCGTGGAGAGGGTCTGCTGGGTATCCCCCACATTCTGGTCACCATCGTATGGCTGGCGCTGATCGTAGTCATCGGCGTGACTATGGGGCGGATGATCTGGGTCTGCGCCGCCGACGTGCTGGCCTTCGGGCGGGAAAACAAGCCTGTCACCATCACCGTTTACGAGTCCGACACCATGGACAGCATCACCGACAAGCTCTATGACGCCGGTCTGATCCGCTACAAGAGCCTGTTTCACTTCTACGCCGACATCTCCCACGCCGAGAAGAAAATCGACCCCGGCATCTACGACCTGAATACCCGGTACGACTATCACGCGCTGGTCAATATGATGTCCGCCAGCTCCACCCGGGAGGTCGTGGAGAATCTGCTGATCCCCGAGGGCTACACCTGCCGTCAGATTTTCGCTCTGCTGGAAGAAAACCGCATTTGCACCGCCCAGGATCTCAGCGCCTACGCCGCCAACGGTGCGCTGAAGGACTACTGGTTCCTGGAAAATGTGACCCGGGGAGAAAAATACTGCCTGGAGGGCTTCCTTTTCCCGGATACCTACGATTTCTATAAGAATTCCTCCCCCCGTGAGGTTCTGGAAAAGATGCTGGACAACTTCGGTTACCGGTTCAGCGAGGAAATGCGCGCCCAGATCGACACCCTGAACGCCACCGTCACCGACGGAAGCTTCACCGTCCGGGAAGTGACCATCGTCGCATCCCTCATCGAGAAGGAAAGCGCCGCCCCGTCAGAAAGCCCCCGGATCGCCGGTGTTATCTACAACCGTCTGTTCCACTGGGACTACCCCGCCCTGCTGAACATCGACGCCGCCATCATCTACGCCCAGGACGGCGTGTCCGACCACATCGACACCAGTCTGGACAGCCCCTACAACACCTACCTCCACACGGGTCTGACGCCTACGCCCATTGCCAACCCGGGTCTTGCCAGCCTGCAAGCAGCGCTGAATCCCGAGTCCCACAACTACTATTACTACGTTCTGAATCCCGCCACCGGTATGCACCAGTTCTCCACCACCCAGGAAGAGCACGAGCAGTACCGTGCGCAGTTTGCTGCTGCCGCCGCTGCCGCTTCCACGCAATCGGAGGACGAATGAGAAAGCTGGAATTGCTCAGCCCCGCCGGGGACATGGAGCGGCTGGAAATGGCCGTAGCCTACGGCGCAGACGCGGTGTATTTCGCCGGAACAAGCTTTGGAATGCGCTCCTTCGCGGGGAATTTCTCCCCCGAGGAGCTGCCCAAGGCAGTGCGGTACGCCCATGACCACGGCGTCAAGTGTCACGTCACCGTGAACACCATGCCAAGAAATGACGAAATCGCCCGGCTGCCGGAATATCTGGAGCAGCTGGACGACGCCGGGGTGGACGCCCTGATCGTGGCCGACCTGGGCGCATTCACCCTGGCCGGGAAATATGCCCCTCACTGCGAAAAGCACATTTCCACTCAGCAGTCCATCGCCAACTACGTCTGCGCCCAGGCGTGGTTTGACCTGGGCGCAAAGCGGGTGGTTCTGGCGCGGGAGTGCAGTCTGGAAGAAATCCGCGCCATCCGTCGGAAGGTCGATCCCACGCTGGAAATCGAGACCTTTGGCCACGGCGCCATGTGCGTCAGCTACTCCGGCCGTTGCCTGCTGAGCAACTACATGACGGGGCGCGACAGCAACCGCGGCGCCTGCGCCCAGCCCTGCCGGTATCAGTACGCCCTGATGGAGGAAAAGCGCCCCGGGGAGTATTTCCCGGTTTTTGAGGACGAAAAGGGTACTTACATCTTAAATTCCCGGGATATGTGCATGATCGACCACTTAAGCGACCTGATGGACGCGGGCGTGGACTGCATCAAGATCGAAGGCCGTGCGAAATCCGCCTACTATGCCGCCATCGTCACGGGAGCCTACCGCCACTGCATCGACGACGCCGCCGCTGGCAGGGTGCTTGACCCCGTCTGGCGGGATGAGGTGGATCACATTTCCCACCGCATCTACTCCACCGGCTTCTATTACGGCGAACCGGGGCAGTACGTAGCTTCCTCCCGGTACATTCGGGAGTGGCAGATTGTGGCAAAGGTGGAATCCTGCAACGAAAACGGGCTGGCGGTGTGTCGCCTGAACAACAAATTCCGCGCGGGAGACGCGCTGGAAGTTGTCGGCCCCGATGTGCGCCCCTTCCCCATCACCGCTCCCATCATGGCCGATTCCGACGGCAACCCGCTGGAAGAACCGCGAACCCCCCAGATGAAATTCACCATCCAACTGCCGAAGACCGTGCCGCCTATGAGTATGCTCAGGAGAAGCGTTGACCTGTCGGCAAGGTAAAAATTTATGCGCCTGCCATTTCAAAATGGCAGGCGCATTCCTTATCCCTTACGGTAAATAGTTCTGGAAAAAGCGAGAATCTCCTTTTGTTTGGTCGAACAGGTTATTTCGCCACTCCAACTGTCAAACTGTCAGTTCTTGAGGCTTTGCAGCGGCGCGGGAATTCTGCCGCCCCGGGCGATAAAGTCCTCGCTGGATTTGTCATGCACCGGCATCACCGGGGCACTGCCAAGTAAGCCGCCCATTTCCACCCGGTCGCCCACCGTCTTACCGGGGGCGGGGATGATACGCACGGCGGTGGTCTTGGTGTTCACCATGCCGATGGCCGCTTCGTCCGCAATGATGGCGGAAATGGTCGCCGCGGAGGTGTCGCCGGGAACCGCGATCATGTCCAGTCCCACAGAGCAGACGCAGGTCATGGCCTCCAGCTTGTCTAAGCACAGCGTGCCGCCCTCGGCGGCGGCGATCATGCCCTCGTCCTCGGATACGGGGATGAACGCGCCGGACAGGCCGCCCACATGGTTGGATGCCATCACGCCGCCCTTTTTCACCGCGTCGTTCAGCATGGCAAGGGCAGCCGTGGTGCCGTGGGTGCCGCAGACCTCCAGCCCCATTTCCTCCAGAATCCGGGCAACGCTGTCCCCCACGGCGGGGGTGGGCGCAAGGCTCAGATCCACGATTCCGAAGGGTACGCCCAGACGGCGGGACGCTTCCTTGCCCACCAGCTGACCCATACGGGTAATCTGGAAGGCGGTCTTCTTGATGGTCTCGGCCACCACGTCAAAGGGCTGCCCCTTCACGTTCTGCAAGGCATGGTACACCACGCCGGGGCCGGAAACGCCCACATTCAGCACGCACTCCGGCTCGCCCACGCCGTGGAACGCACCGGCCATGAAGGGGTTATCCTCCACGGCGTTGGCGAACACCACCACCTTGGCGCAGCCCAGGCCGTCGTTATCCGCAGTCAGCTCGGCGGTTTTCTTGATGATGCGACCTATTTCCGCAACGGCATCCATGTTGATGCCCGCTTTGGTAGAGCCAACATTCACGCTGGCGCACACCCGCTCGGTGGCCGCCATGGCCTCGGGGATGGAGCGGATCAGCTTCCAGTCTCCCGTGGTGCAGCCCTTCTGCACCAGAGCGGAAAAGCCGCCGATAAAGTTGACGCCGCAGGTGATCGCCGCTGCGTCAAGGGTTTTGGCGATTTCCACATAGGAATCCGTCTCGCAGGAACCGGCCACGATGGAGATGGGCGTGACGGAAATCCGCTTGTTGACGATGGGAATGCCAAATTCCTTCTCGATGTCCTCGCCGACCTTCACCAAGTCCTTGGCGCAGCGGGTAATCTTCCGATAAATCTTATCGCAGCAGGTCTTCATATCCGGGTCGCAGCAGTCCAGCAGACTGATGCCCATGGTGATGGTTCGGATGTCCAGGTGCCGCTTGTCGATCATATCCTGGGTTTGCAGGATGTCCTTCTGATTCAGCATGGCCTGTCCCTCAAATCCGGTGCATGGCTTCAAAGATGTCCTCGCGCTGCACGCGGATGGACAGTCCCATTTCCTTGCCGATCTCGTCCATCCGGGTAACAAGCTCTCCCAGCGGCACGTTGCACGCGGAGACCTCCGTCGCCATCATCATGGTGAAATAGCCCTGCATGACGGTCTGGCTGATGTCCAGAACGTTGACGTTGAAATCCGCCAGAGCGGTGCAGACACCCGCGATGATGCCCACCCGGTCTTTTCCGACTACGGTTACAATTGCTTTCATCTATTTCTCCTTCCGTCCGGGACTGCGGCCTTCGCCCGTCCGCCGGACTGTCACTTGTGGATAAGTTATACCTCGTAATCTGCTGCCACCCGGCTGTCCAGCAGGTGGAAGAAGTGGGTCTTGGCCTCCTGATGCAGGGGATGCACGGCGTAGTTTTCCAGCGCTTCCCGGCTTTCAAACTCGGAATACAGGGCGTAATCCATGCCGTTGAAGGCCTGACGGATCTCCAGATGCAGCAGACCCGGAATCTTCCCCACCAGCGGCTCCAGAACGGAGGCGATCAGCTTCACGGCCTCGGTCTTGTCAACGCCCTCTTTCAGGGTGTACAGTACGATATGCTTTACCATAGTTTTCCTCCTTATAAACACAAAGTGTCTCTCATTCAGCAAAACACCGGGGCTACCTGCGCAGCCCCGGTGTTGCATCAAAAATTACTCGGCGTCCTCTTCAGGCTGTTCCAGCAGAGCGCGGATAGACAGGGAGATACGCTTGTTCTCGGCGTCCACATCGGTGATCTTGACCTTCACATCCTGACCCTCGGACAGAACATCCTCGGGCTTGCCGATGCGGCGGTCAGCGATCTGGGAAATGTGGATCAGGCCGTCCACGCCGGGGAGAATCTCGGCGAAGGCACCAAAGGTCATCAGCTTGACGATCTTGGCGTCCACAACGTCGCCCACGGAATACTTGGTCATGAACTGATTCCAGGGATTCATCTCGGCGGTCTTGTAGCCCAGAGAAATCTTGTGCTTCTCAGGGTCGAAGGAAATGACGTAAACGTCGATCTCGTCGCCGACCTTCACAACGTCAGCGGGCGTCTTGATGCGGTTCCAGCTCAGCTCGGAAACGTGAACCATGCCGTCCACACCGCCAATGTCCACGAACGCACCGTAGGAAGTCAGGGACTTGACGGTGCCGTGGTACTTCTTGCCCACTTCGATCTCGGACCAGATCTTCTCCTGCGCAGCCTTGCGAGCCTCGGAGTTGACGGCGCGGATGGAGCCGATAACACGGCGGCGGGCGCGGTTGACCTCGGTGATCTTCAGCTGCACGGTCTTGCCGACCATACCGGCCATGTCACCGCCCTTGGCGATGCCGGACTGGGAAGCGGGGATGAACACCCGGATGCCCTTGACGTTGGCGACCAGGCCGCCCTTGTTTTCCTCGGTGATGGTGCCTTCCACAGTGGTCTTGTCCTCTGCCCAAGCAGCCATGTCGTCCCAGACCTTCAGGCCGTCCAGCTTCTTCTTGGAAAGCTGCACGGTGCCTTCCTGGTCGTTGACGCGAACGACGAAGACCTCAATCTCGTCGCCGACTTTCAGGATGTCTTCCGGCTTCACGGAAGGATCGGTGCTGACTTCGTCATAAGGGATGTAGCCGGCATGCTTGGTGCCGAGGTCGACCTGGACTTCGGTGTTGCCGATTCCGGTCACGGTGCCGATAACCTTATCTCCTGTATTTAAAGTCTTGATGGACTGCTCGAGAAGCTCCGCGAAGTTCTCCTCCTGTACAGTCTCAACATTCGTGATTTCGCTCATAGTCTTGTTGACCTCCTTTATAATCCACGCCGGCGTCGACGCACCGGCAGTGATTCCAACATCGCTGACACCGCGAAAATCCTCCGGCCGCAGCTCGGAAGCATTGTCCACCAGGAATACCCGGTCGCAGTGTTCTCGGCAAATCATAGCAAGACGGCCTGTGTTGGAACTTTTGGGGTCACCCACAACGACCATAGCCTGACAGATTTCACTCAACCCAGCTGCTTCGCTTTGCCTATACTCAGTTGCTCTACATATTGTATCAAAAATTTTCAGGTTAGTAAACTGTTTTTTTGCAAATTCACCGCACATTTTCCACAAAGATTCCGTTAAAGTCGTTTGCGAAACCATGCAAATTGGCGAATTCTTAAGATCTTCTTTGGAATAAGCCCAGTTTTTCAGGCCGTCCAGGGTCTCAAAAACCCGGCAGTCCCGGCACCATCCGGCAATGCCCTCCACCTCCGGGTGGGTGGGCGTTCCGATAATGACGGGCAGCTGCCCTTCCTCCTCGGCGCGGCTGACAATTCCGTGGATGCGCTTGACGAAGGGGCAGGTGGCGTCGATGATCTCCACGCCCCTGCGCTGCAATTTCTCGTACACCGCCCGGCTGACACCGTGGGAGCGGATGATCACCGTCTGGCCGGGGCTAGCCTGCTCCGGGGTGTCGATCACCTCGACCCCAAGGGCGCGGAATTTATCCACCACGTGATGATTGTGGATAATCGGCCCCAGGGTGACCACGGTTTTGCCCCCCTTGGCCGCCTGCTCCACCAGCTCCACCGCCCGGCTGACGCCGAAGCAGAATCCGGCGCTTTCCGCGACCCGGACGCTCATAGCGTCACCTTCCGGGCAATAATTTCTTTCATCGCCGCAATAACGCCGTCGATATCCAGCTCGGAGGTGTCCAGCTTGATGCTGTCCCGGGCCATTTTCAGGGGGGCAATTTCCCGGTGGGTGTCCTGATAGTCCCGCTGCTGGATGTCCTTGAGGATTTTATTGTAGTCCGCCTTCTGCCCCTTCGCGATCAGCTCGTCGGTGCGGCGCTTTGCCCGCACCTCCGGGGTGGCCGTGAGAAAAATCTTCACCGTGGCCTTGGGCAGCACCACGGTGCCGATGTCCCTGCCGTCCATGATGACGTTGTGCTTCTCCGCCATTTCCCGCTGCATGTCCAGAAGTAAGTCCCGGACGATGGCGTGGGCGGAGACCAGACTGGCCTTCTGGGAAAGCTCGGGGGTGCGGATGTCGCCGGTCACGTCCATGCCGTTCATAATCATGTGCTGGACGCCCTCGTCGTCGTACTCGATGCCGATGGTCAGCTCGTCGATGTAGCGGGTGATGCCGTCGATGTCCTTGGGGCTGACGCCCCAAAGGTCAAAGAAATAGGCCACGGTGCGGTAAATCGCCCCGGTGTCCACGTAGTAAAAGCCCAACTCTTTGGCAAGTCTTCGGGCAATGGTGGACTTTCCCGCCCCGGCGGGGCCGTCAATGGCGATGGAAATTGGTTTTGCCATATAGATTTCCTTCCTTCTATCTCTCTGAGCGCAGCTTGCTCAGGGCGTTTGCTTCTCTTGCGACCACCTCGTCGGGGGTCAGGTTCAGGCGCTTTCCCGTTTCCTCGGGACTCAGGGGCATTCCGCCCTCCAGGCCGAACCGCAGGGAGATCAGCTTCGCGTCGGTCTCGTCGAGCGCCGACATCAGCTCCATAATGCGCTGGCGCATCTGGAAATAGGCGGTGTCCTCCACGGCCTGCTCTTCGGCTTCCTTTTCTTCCTCCGGCTCCGGCTGCTTCTTCGCCTGCGCCAGAAGACGGGCGTCGTCCAGCATCTTTTTCACCACGGAGGCTTCCTCCGGGCTTATGTGCATGGCCTCGGCAATTTCCTCCAAGGTAGGATTTCTCCCCAGCTCAGACAGCAGCCGCTCGTCCACGGCGCGGTAGTCCTCCAGCGCACCCCGGAGCTTCTGCCCCACGCCGTTGGCTCTGGCCTGCAAAAAGACCGCCTTTGCCATGTAAAGCCGAATCCAGTAGTCCCGGTAGGCGGCATAATTTCCCTCCCGGTAGCCCTGAATGGCCTGCCACAGTCCCAGGCTTCCCTCCTGAATCAGGTCCAGCAGAAGCACCCCACAGCCCACGTGATCTTTGGCAAGTTCCAGAACCCGGTGCAGCCCCAGATTGGTCAGCGCCTCCATGGCCCGTTCATCCGCCGCCGCACACCTTGCCGCCAACGCCTGCTCGTCCCCGGAAGCG
This sequence comes from uncultured Eubacteriales bacterium, assembly GCA_900546075.1. Classification (GTDB taxonomy): domain Bacteria; phylum Bacillota; class Clostridia; order Oscillospirales; family Oscillospiraceae; genus Faecousia. The sequence goes on from URBH01000015.1 coordinate 27,314, forward strand.
GAAAGCTGCGCAACCTCTTCTAAGTACAGCCGCAGCGGGTCATTGGGTTCCAATTCCTTGGGGTTCAAGCCCTTTTCCACCAGCTGCGCTTCCTGGCGCAGCCGCAGAGCCGCTTCTCCGCCGCCCGATGCTTTGGGCAGGTCAAAGACGTTCAGGTTCAGGCCGCCGTCCTCCAATGCCTGTAGGGCGTCCTCCACGACCTGCTCGTTTTCTTCCTCCAGCATGGTCAGAAGGTTCGCGGCCGAAACCGTATCCCCCGCCCGTTTGGTTCGCAGAAACGCTTCCCAGGGGCTGTCCTCAAAGGAAACATCCAGATCATTCATTCAAGAAATCCTCCAATCCCAGACTGGTGCCCATCTTTTGCAGCTTGTCCATAGCCTGACGTTCGACCTGACGCACCCGCTCCTTGGAAATCCCCAGCTTCTTGCCGATTTCCTCCAAGGAGTAGCAATTGCCGTCCTCCATGCCGAAGTGCAGCCGCAGAATCTGCTGCTGGCGCTCGTTCAGCGTCCCCAGAAGCTCATCCATCGTCTTATCCAGTTCCCCGCGCACCACTTCCTCATAGGGCTGAGGCGCCTGGGCGTCTTCCAGCAGGGATTGCAGGGCGGTGCCGTCGTCGTCCCCCGTGGGGACGTCCAGGGAGCAGATGTCCGGCGTCAGCTGGGTTAGCTCCGCCACCTTTTCCTCCGGCAGGCCGCACTTTTCCGCGATCTGGGCGGCGGTGGGCTCCTCCCCCAGCTCCTGACGCAGGGCGGTACGCACCGCTTCGATCTTCCGCATCCGCTCCGCCGTATGCAGCGGCACCCGGATGGCGCTGCCGTGGTTCATCAGGCACCGGGTCACCCCCTGTCGAATCCACTTGGTGGCATAGGTGGAAAACCGGTAATCCTTGGTATAGTCAAATTTTCGCGCCGCAACCAGAAGGCCGATACTGCCCTCCTGAATCAAATCCATCAGCGCAACGCCACGTCCGGCGTACTCTCTCGCGATGGACACCACCAGCCGCAGATTGGAATTGACCATCTGGCGAATGGCGCTCTCGTCTCCCTGGGCGCAGCGCATGGCAAGCTCCCGCTCCTCCTCCGGCGTCAGACGGGGGTACCGCCGGATCTCATTTAAGTATTGGCGCACATCGTCCTCGCCGGCACTCACCGGAGAATTCTCTAACAGCTCTGTCATGCTTTGATTCCTTTTCTTTCCTTTAATCGTTCCCGCACCGCCAGCAAATCGTCCTCCGTCGTCACCTGGGACGCCTGGTATTCGCTCTGGATGGTGCGGATGCAGTCCGTCAGCGCCTGCTCGTTCACAGGCCCCTGCTGTCTGTGCAGGATACCCGCAATGTGGGACATTTCCTCCGTCGTCAAGTCCGTCAGTCCCCCAAGGGAGACTTCCAGTCCCTGCTCATGTCGCTGCTTTAACTGAGCGTAAACCCGTCCCAGCAGCTCTGAGGAGAACATCTCCGCTTCCAGGCCGCCGGTGCCGTCCAGCAGAGCGCTTTCCCGCAGGATCAGCGACAGGAGCATTTCCTCCGCCATGGCGGATTTCATATTGGTATAGCGGATGTCCCGGCTTTTGGGCTGTAAATTCCGGGCGGGAGACAGGTCAATCTTCTCCTGCTTTTTCTTCTCCTGATAGGCTCGCCGCTTCCACGCCCGCTGGATTTCCATCTGCATGGCATCGGCGCTGATTTTCGCGGCCTCCGCCACCCGCCCGCCGTAGACGTCCCGCTGGACGGCGCTGGGCAGGGAGCCAATCAGGTCGGCGGATTCCTGCAAATAGCGCACCTTCTGGTCGTCGTCCCGCAGGTCATACTTCCGCAAAATGGCGGCAAGTTGGTATTCCACCCGATTGGAGGATTCCTCCAATAGAATCTTAAAACGGTCGGCGCCGTACTTTTTGAGAAATTCGTCCGGATCCTTGGCGTCCCGCATTTTCAGAACCTTGACCTGCAAACCCGCCTTTTCCAGCATGGGGATCGCCCGCTGGGTGGCGTTCTGTCCGGCGGTATCGCCGTCGTAGATCAGTACCACCTGGTCGGTATACCGGGACAGCAGCGTTGCGCCGTCGTCCGTCAGGGCAGTTCCCAGGGAGGCCACGGCGCAGTCAAAACCGTACTGATGCAGGGCAATGGCGTCCATGTACCCCTCCACCAGAATCAGATAGCCCATTTTGGTTTTCTTGGCGTAATTCAGGGCAAACAGGTTCTTTCGCTTGTTGAAAATCAGGGTTTCCGGGGAATTTAAGTATTTTGCGGCGTTTTTGTCCCGGTCATTCATAATGCGTCCACCGAAGCCGATGACATTTCCCCGGACGTCGATGATGGGAAACATCAGCCGATCCCGGAACCGGTCGAAAAGATTGCCGTTCTTTTTGGACACCGTCACAAGACCGGAATCCCGCAGCTCCTGATCGGTGTAGCCCTTTTTCCGCATGGCGTTTACCAGATCGTCCCAGCTGTCCGGGGCGTAGCCGATGCCGAATTTGGTCAGGGTCGTCTGGGACATCCCCCGCCCCCGGGCGTATTCCAGCGCCGATGCGCCCATGGGCGCGTACAGGCAGCTGTGGAAAAACCGCGCCGCTTCCTTGTGCAGCGCCCAAAGCCGCTCCTGCTGACGATACCGGGACTGGTACTGCTCGTCCTCGGGGACTTCCAGCCCCGCCCGCTTGGCCAGCGCCCGCACGGCGTCGCCGTAGCTCAGCCCCTCAATTTCCATCTCGAAATTGATGACGCCGCCGCCCTTGTGACAGCCGAAGCAGTAGAACATGCCCTTGTCCGGCGCGACGGAGAAGGAGGGGGTTTTTTCACCGTGGAAGGGACACAGGCCAAACAGGTTGGAGCCGGAACGTTTCAGCGTCACGTACTGCCCCACCACGTCCTCGATCGGATTCCGCGCGATCACTTCGTCAATAAATGCCGGTGGAAATGGCATAGTCTCCCCTCCTTTCGTCAAACTTTTTTCTCAATTGCTAACCGTGAACCTGCCATCCCATGGGGATGAAGATTTCCCGGAATTTTTCGACGGCGTAGTTGTCCGTCATTCCCGCGATGTAGTCGCACACCGTGCGCTCCATGCCGTCAAAGCTCAGCTGGGGCTGAAAATCCTCCGGCAGTGCTTCGGGATGGGAAATGTAGTATTCAAACAGCCGCTTGAGCATATCCTTGGCCTTGCTTTCCTCGCCCTTGGCCACCGGATTGCGGTAGACATTGGTAAACATGAACGAGCGCAGCTCTTTGAGCGCCCTGTCCACGTCGGGAGACAGGCAGACCTTCCCAAATTCCCGGGAGGTGCGGATGGCGTCGCAGACCAGGGTGTTGATCCTGTCCCGATGGCTGTGCCCCAGCACGTCAGTGATTTCGATGGGAATGTCGTCGTCGGTGAGGATGCCCGCCCGGATGGCGTCGTCAATGTCGTGGTTGACGTAGGCAATCTGGTCGGAGCGGCGCACGGCCTGCCCCTCCAACGTCTCCGGCCAGTAATCCCCGGTGTGACCCAGAATGCCCATGCGAACCTCGTAGGTCAGGTTCAGTCCCTGTCCGTCCTTTTCCAGGATATCCACCACCCGGAGACTCTGCTCATTGTGGCGGAAGGGCTTGCCCAGGCACTGGCTCAGGGCGTCCTCCCCGGCGTGGCCGAAGGGGGTGTGTCCCAAGTCATGTCCCATGGCGATGGCCTCCGCCAGGTCTTCATTCAGCCCCAGCGCCCGGGTGATGGTTCCGGCAATGCGGCTGACCTCCAGGGTGTGGGTCATCCGGGTGCGGTAGTGGTCGCCCTCGGGCTGCAAAAACACCTGGGTCTTGTGCATCAGCCGGCGGAAGGACTTGGAATGAACAATGCGGTCAATGTCCCTCTGATAACAAGTGCGCACGTCCTCCGCCCGGGGCTCTTCCTGCCTCGGACGTCCCTTGCTCTGGTCGGCGAAGGCCGCCAGAGGATTCAAGCGCTTATGCTCCTGCCATTCCAGTTCTTCCCGCACAGTCATGATAATTCCCTCACTCCTTGTAGAAGATGACGTCCGCCTTATTTTCCTGCTTCGTCCCCCGGTACACCCGGTTGTCGAAGCCGCCGATGGTAAAGCCCGCTTTTAAGTAGAACATGCAGGCGTTCAGATTATCGTCCTGCCCCTGGGTGTACAGGCCGCGATAACCCCGCGCCTTCGCTTCGGCCATTCCCGCTTCGATGAGCGCCTTGCCCACGCCCTTTCCCCGGGCGGCAGAGCTGACCTTCAGGTCCAGCAGATACATATAAGAAAAATAGTAGTCCTGATAAATGGCAACCCCGATGCAGACGCCGTCCTCGTAAGCGCCGAAGGCAGCGCCCTCCCGGTTCACCGTTTCAAAGTCGTATTCCTCGTCGGGGAAGGTCATCCACTGGCATTCCGGGCTTGTTTCCGTCCGGTACGTCCACACGCCGTCTTTCAGTGCCGGGATAAAGCGCCCCGGCATGGCAAACGGCTCATTTTTCAGCCGGAGGTCTCCGGCGTTTTCCCGGGTAATTTTCCGAATTTCCATTATGTAGTCTCCCTGTCTACCGGGAACGCCCGGTATTCCTGTCCGGTCTCCATGCCCTCCACGGTTCCGCTGGACAGGTCGGTGAGTTTTTCCAGAAAGGCGCTGACCTGCCCCTCCGGGAACAGCAGCTCCAGCTCCACCTCCGCGCCGAAATCCGTCTTGCGGAGGATGCCCCCAAAGGCGGCGGCTTCCAGCCTGACCCGCTCGTAGAAGGGATAGGGACACGGCACATACACCGCCGTCCAGACCCGCTTCATGGATTTGCCCGCAGCGTCCACGGCGATTTTCGCGCCCTTGGTATACGCCCGCACCAGCCCCCCGGCGCCCAGAAGAATACCGCCAAAGTACCGGGTCACCACACAAACTACGTTATATAGCCCCTCCCGCTGCAAGACTTGCAGCATGGGCATCCCCGCGGTGCCGCCGGGTTCGCCGTCGTCGGAGAAGCGCACCGCGCCGTCCTTGATGATGTACGCCCAGCAGTTGTGGGTGGCGTCGTAGTGCTTCTTTTTCATCTCCTGAATTTTCACCAGGGCTTCTTCCTCGGTGTCCACAGGCCAGACGCGGCCGATGAAGCGGGACTTTTTTTCCACAAATTCCGCTTCGCCAAATTGGGTGGGTACCAGATACTCGTCCAATTCTCAGCACTCCCTGATGATATATTCCCGGAGTCTTCCGTAGAGAATTCCGTCCACCACGGCCTCGATCTCAATGCCCTCCGGGGTGTAGTCCACTTTCTTGACCTGGGCGCCGTCATGCAGCGTCTCCACCATGCCGCCCATAGCGTAGGGAAGACGCACCACGACATGGTGCCGGGCATGGTTCAGGGCGCTTTCGATGGCTTTCAGCAGCCCGTCCATGTTGATTCCCCGTTTGGCGGAGATGGCAACAATGTTTTTCCCCACGGGAATGTCGTCGGAATACACCAGATCGGCCTTGTTGTAGCATTTCAGCACCGGTGTTTCCGGCTTGGCCAGCTGAGAGATCAGCCTGTCCACCACGGCGATATGCTCCTCAAGATGGGGGTCGGAAGCGTCGATGACATGCAGAAGCAGGTCGGCGAATTCCAGTTCCTCCAGCGTCGCCCGGAAGGCGTCCACCAGATGATGGGGCAGCTTCGCAATAAATCCCACGGTGTCGGACAGAATCACATCCAGATTGTCCGAAACCGTCAGAAGCCGGGAGGTGGTGTCCAGGGTGTCAAACAGCCGGTTGTTGGCGGGAATCCCCGCGCCGGTGAGCTGGTTGAGCAGGGTGGATTTTCCCGCGTTGGTGTAGCCCACAATAGCCACCACCGGGACGGAATTTTTCATTCTCCGCTCCCGCTGGACGGAGCGTACCTTGCGCACCTGTTCCAGCTCTTCTTCCAGACGGTTAATGCGCTCCCGGATGTGCCGACGGTCGGATTCCAGCTTGGTCTCGCCGGGGCCCCGGGTGCCGATGCCGCCGCCCTGCCGGGAAAGGCTCGTGCCCATGCCGGACAGCCGGGGCAGCAGATATTTGTACTGCGCCAGCTCCACCTGAAGCCGACCTTCCTTCGTTTTCGCCCGCTGGGCAAAAATGTCCAGAATCAGGGCGCTCCTGTCCAGAACGGGAAGCCCGATGATCTCCTCCAGCGCCCGGATGTTGCCGGGAGAAAGCTCGTTGTCGAAAATGACCATGGTAGCCTGGGTCGCTTCCGCCAGCATCTGCACCTCCTGGGCTTTTCCCTCGCCGATGAAGCTGTGGGAATCGGGGGTATGGCGGTTTTGCAGCACCTTGCCTGTGCAGAAACCTCCTGCGGTCTCCAGAAGGTCTTCCAGCTCGTCCAGGGTGCTTTCGGTGGCAGTCTCTTCCTCGGCAAAGCAGTCCGCGTTCAATCCCACCAGGACTGCACGCTCCCGGGTCTGTTTATCAAATCTTTCTTCCATATTACCTCCGCTTTTCTCATGGGAGGCGTTCCCCGCCCGGGCAACACTTCCCCTCTTACCATTTCTCTTATTATACCACACATCCGCGCCGCGAACAACCACAAAAATACAAAAATCCCGCACTGCATCGCGCAGTGCGGGATTTGCGGGTCTTACTTCAGGCCAAACCGCTTGTTGAACCGATCAACACGTCCACCGGTGTCAACCAGCTTCTGCTTGCCGGTATAGAAAGGGTGGCACTTGGAGCAGATCTCAACACGAATGTCCTTCTTGGTAGAACCAGTGGTAAAGACATTGCCGCACGCGCAGCGGATGGTGGTCTGTTCGTACTTGGGATGGATACCTTCCTTCATTTCGTTCACCTCTTTCTTATCAGTTAAAGGGCATAGTAGCCCCGGGCAATCTTTAATCGCCCGGATATCATATCATAAACTGTCGGAGAATGCAAGCACTTTTTTCGATTTTTTCAAAAAATCGAAAAATCGTGGTGCGTCAGCAGTTTTTCCAATCAGAATGCCCAGTTGCCGTTCCGGAAAATGGGTACAACTTTGCCGTCCTCGCAGATGCCGTCGATGTTCATGCTGTCGCAGCCGATCATGAAATCCTCGTGGATCATGGAATCGTTGACGCCCAGGGCGCGGCACTCCTCCAGGGTCTTATTCTGGAAGTCCTGAATGGTGTCGGCAAAGCCCATGCCCAGCGCCAGATGGCAGGCGGCGTTTTCGTCGAACAGAGTGTTATAGAACAGGATGCCGCTCTCCGCAATGGGGCTGTGCTGGGGTACCAGGGCGCACTCGCCCAGATAAGACGCACCATCGTCCATGGCGATCATGGTCTTGAGCAGCTCCTCGCCCTTCTCCGCCTTGACCTCCACGGCCTTGCCCTTTTCAAAGCGGACGGAGAAATTCTCAATCAGCTGCCCCTGATAGCTCAGAGGCTTGCTGGCATAGACGATGCCCTCGGCCTCGCCCCGCTTGGGGGAGATGAAGCACTCCTCCGTGGGGATGTTGGGGTTGAAGAAGATGCCCTGCAGGCTGGTGTCTCCGCCGCCCTTCCACTCGCCCTCGGGGATCATGCCCACGGTCAGGTCGGTGCCGTTTTCCGCGGTGTAGTGCAGGCTGCGGATGTGCAGGCCGTTGAGGTAAGCGCAGCGGTCATGCAGATCGGCGTTGTGCTCCTCCCAGGCCTTCACGGGGTCGTCGGTCACACGGGAGGTGAACAGGATGGCCTCCCACAGCTTCTCCATGGCGGTGCTGGTGCGCATTCCGGGGAACACCTTCTTCGCCCAGGCCGCACCGGGGACGGCAGCGATGCACCACTGCTCCTTGTTCTCCAGCTGGTCGTTGTAGGGCTTCACGATGGGGTAGCGCAGCTGCCGGGCCTTGGACAGCTTCGCCATATTGATGCCCTTCAGGCCGTCCGGGTCTTCGGAAATCAGGTGGATGCGGCAGGGAACCACGTCCACATAGTGCTGCAATCTGGCCTTCTGCCACTCGGGAACCTCGCCCATGGTCTTGACGGACTGATGGCGGACATGGAGCTTCTGGAGGGGCTGGTAGTTCCACTCCACGCTGACCTTCTTCGCCTTGGCCTTGTAGGCTTCCTCCACAACCATCTGCACAAATTCCGGCTGGTCAAGATCGGCGTAAATCAGCACCTCCTGTCCCTTCCGGACGTTGACGCCGCTGCGGACAATCAGGCGGGCGTATTCTCTTAATACCGTTTTTTTCATAAAAATGTATCTCCTTTTCTTAAAAGCTCCGGGAATACCAAACTTTTTGGTTTCCAGAGATTTGCCAGACTTTTGCTATAGTAGCAGATTTTCTTCAAAAGGTCAATGCTTGTTGCAATCCATTCAAAAATCGTTTATAATTATCTCAATCCATCCGTCAGTTTTTGCCGGGATATGCCGCATGATACACGCTCCCCGGCGAGCCGATTATCGAGAGAGGTATTCTTATGCTTACAAGAGAAGAATTTCAGCAGAAGATTCAGGAGGGCGTCCGCATTCTGGACGGCGCCACCGGCTCCAATCTCCGCGCCGCCGGAATGCCCAAGGGCTGCTGCACCGAGCAGTGGGTGCTGGAAAATCCGGAACCCCTAGTAGCGCTCCAACGCGCCTACGCCGCCGCAGGCAGTCAGATCATCTACGCGCCCACCTTCCAGGCGCAGCCCATCGCCCTGAAAACCGTGGGCATGGACGCCCAGACGGAGAAACTCAACGAAGCGCTGGTGGCGCTGTCCCGCTCCGCCGCCCCCGGGTGTCTCATCGCAGGCGACCTGACCACCCTGGCCGTTTACTGCGACAGCTGGAACCCGGACTGCTTCGACCTGCTGGTGGAGAATTACCGCCGTCAGATCCGCGGTCTGATCGACGGCGGGGCCGATCTGCTCATCGGCGAGACCCTGCTTTATGCCCAGGAGGCGGAGGCCATTCTCACCGCCGCCGAGCTGGAGGGCGCGGGGGCTGCCATGTACTCCTTCACCCTGCAATCCGACGGGGCGCTGCTCTCCGGCGCGGACGGCGGGAAGGTTCTGCACGATCTGGAAGCGGCGGGCGCGGCCGCCGTGGGCTTTAACTGCGTGGCGGCGGACATGATGACGCCCCATCTGGTGTCAAAGCTGCGCCGCAGTGTAAGGGTTCCTCTGATCTGCAAGCCCAACGCAGGCATCCCCACCATCAACGACCAGGGCGTCGCCGAGTACGCTCAGACACCGGAGGAATTTACGGATATCATGCTTCAGTGCCGGGACAACGGCGCCGCCTTGCTGGGCGGCTGCTGCGGCACGACCCCGGCGTTCATTGCGGCTCTTGCCAAATCGCTGTAAATCCGGCACTTCCTTTTTTTCCCTTCGTCGAAAAAGCTTAAGATTTTCCAAAAAGCGGGCGTTTCGCCCGCTTTTCTTATTGCCAAGTCAGGTGATGTTTGATATAATTACGTTGTTATGAAAAACAGAATTCATCTCTATGTCAGCCGCAAAAACGCGCTGACCTGGCTGATGGCGCTGTGCATGGTCTGCTCGGCAGTGGCCCGCATTGCGCTCTCCGGTTTGAAAGGGTCCGGAGACGCGCATTTCGTGTGGAGCCAAATCGTTCTGCCAATCGCGGCGGCCGTGCTGTACGCGCTCATCGCCCTCCTGTCCGGGGAAGAACGGTTCTATAAGACCGCCATTCCCGTCTGGCTTATGGCCTGGTACGCCGGCCTGACCTTCTCCGGCGGTGTTTCCAGCCGGTTGATGGCGTTTCTTTTCTGGATCGCGGTGATCTTCTTCGCCTTCCTCTACACGGACATCACCGCCGGACGCCGCAGGCACGCCGTGCTGCTCCTGTTCCCTATTCTGTGCTGTCCGCTGCTGTTCCTGCTGTACTGCTACCGGGCGTTCCTCCTGCGGGGCGACCTCACTGCGGGCGGTAAGTGCCTGCCGGACTTTCTCATGGTTCTGGGAATGCTGATCCTTCTTTTCGGCATTCGGGTGCATCCGGTGGGCGAATACCATCCCACCTGGGGCGACCGCACCGACGGACGCCGTCTGCGCACCCTGCCCCCCATGGCGCAGGTTTCCCCCTACATCATGGTCACCCGGAACACCTCCGCGAACCTCTTTGAGGAGTCTCTGGAAATCAGCCACATTGACCGCTACATCCGCCGCAAGCGCCGGGAGGGTCTGACCAGCTTCGGCATTACCCACGTTCTGCTGGCGGCCTATTGCCGGGGCATGTGCCGCTATCCCGGCCTGAACCGCTTCCTCGCGGGACAGAAGGTCTATTCCCGGGGCGACGACATTCAGTACTGCATGACCATCAAGAAGGAAATGACCGCCGACTCCCCGGACACCATCGTCAAGGTGCACTTAATTCCCCGGGACACTGCCGACGATGTTTACCGCAAGCTCCAATCCGCCGTGGAAAATGTGAAGAATACGCCCCTGGATTCCAATTTTGACAACACGGCGGGTGCCCTTACGCTGATTCCCGGCGTATTCCTGAAGTTCACGGTGTGGCTGCTGAAAACCCTGGATTATTTCGGGATGCTGCCCAAATTCCTGCTGGAGGTCAGCCCCTTCCACGGGAGTCTGTTCTTCACCTCCATGGGAAGCCTGGGCATCCCGCCCATTTATCATCACCTGTACGATTTTGGCAACCTGCCGGTATTCGGCTCCTTCGGCATGAAGCGCCGGGCGGTGGAGGTGCAGGAGGACGGCACCGTGGTGGAAAAGAAGTACGTGGACGTCAAGTTCACCCTGGACGAGCGGATCGTGGACGGCTTCTACTACGCCGCCTTCTTCAAGCATTATCGCCGCATTCTCGCCCATCCCGAAATTCTGGACAATCCGCCCGAAGAAGTGCTGAGCGACATTGACTGACATGAAAGAGCAGATTCTCTCCTTTCTTCCCCGGGAATATCCCTGGAAAGACCGCCTTTTCGTATTTCCCGAGCTGGATTCCACCAACAACCGCCTGAAAGTCCTGGCTTCCCAGGGCGCTCCCCATGGCACCGTGCTGATCGCCGACCGCCAGACCGGCGGCCGGGGACGGATGGGACGGTCGTTCCTCTCCCCGCCGGGGGTGGGGATTTATATGAGCATCCTTCTGCGTCCAAAGTGCGCCCCCCAGAAGCTGATGCACCTGACCTGCGCCGTCGCGGCCGCCATGTGCCACGCGGTGGAACGCGCCGTTCATCTTCGCCCCGGCATCAAGTGGACGAACGACCTGGTTTGGGGAAAGCAGAAGCTCGCCGGAATCCTCACGGAAATGGGGCTGAATCCCGCCGGGGACGTCGGCTGGGCGATCGTGGGCATCGGCGTCAACTGCTGCCAGAGGGCGGATGATTTTCCCCCGGAAATCCGGGACAGAGCCTGCTCCCTCGCCATGGCGGCCGGCCGGGAAATCGACCGCTGCCGGGTCGCCGCCGCCATGATGGAATCGCTGTGGGAAATGGACGCCTCCCTGTTTACCGGCAAGGAGGACATGCTCCGGTTCTACCGGGAAAACTGCGTCACCCTCGGGAAGGAAATTTCCGTGGTGGGCGCAGGAGAAATCCGCCACGGGCGTGCTCTGGACGTGGACGACGAGGGTGCGTTGGTGGTGCAGTTCTCCGACTCCCGCGTGGAAGCCGTCAACGCCGGGGAGGTCAGCGTTCGGGGAATGTACGGGTATGTCTGATACGAGTTTTTAATAAAACGCTTAAAAGCGTTTTATTAGGCCGCAGGATTG
>URBH01000016.1 GCA_900546075.1 uncultured Eubacteriales bacterium
GTGGTCCCGCGGAAGGAATGCCTTTCGTCCCGATTGTGGGATGGAGGGTCTATTTTTTTGTAGTTTACCTTTCAGGAGGAATGAACATGAAAGAACAGTTAGAGCAAATCAAAGCCAACGCCCTGACAGCCCTGGAAGCTGCCGCCACCCCGGCGGCTCTGGAAGAGCTTCGCGTCAGGCTGCTGGGCAAGAAGGGCGAGCTGACCGCCGTCTTGAAACAGATGGGCAAGCTCTCCGCCGAGGAGCGCCCCGTCATGGGTCAGCTGGCAAACTCCGTCCGGGCAAGCATCGAGGAGGAGCTGGAAAAGCGGAAGGCGGACATCCACGCCGCCGCCTTGGAAGCCAAACTGGCTGCCGAGTCCATCGACGTGACCATCCCCGGCAAGACCGTGTCCATCGGCCATCAGCACCCCATGAATCAGGTGCTGCAAACCATCAAGGACATCTTTGTGGGTCTGGGCTATCAGGTGGTTGACGGCCCCGAGGTGGAGCTGGCAGACTACAACTTCACCCGCCTGAACATCGAGGAAGGCCATCCTTCCCGTGACCGCTCCGATACCTTCTATTTCACCGACGACGACAGCGTCCTGCTCCGCACCCAGACCAGCCCCATGCAGATCCGCTACATGGAAAAGCACAAGCCCCCGCTGTGTATGCTGGCTCCCGGCCGCGTATTCCGCAAGGACGAGGCCGACGCGACCCACTCCCCCATGTTCCATCAGATCGAGGGTCTGGTGGTGGCGGAGAACATCACCATGGGCGACCTGAAGGGCGCGCTGACCACCATCATGCGGAACATCTACGGCAAGGATGCCGTGATGCGGTTCCGTCCCCATCACTTCCCCTTCACCGAGCCCAGCTGTGAAATGGACATGCAGTGCCACAAGTGCCATGGCACCGGCGAAATTGACGGTCAGGTCTGCTCCACCTGCCACGGCGAGGGCTGGATTGAACTGCTGGGCGCCGGTATGGTACACCCCACGGTTCTGGAAAACTGCGGCATCGACCCCGAAAAATATTCCGGCTTCGCTTTCGGCATGGGTCTGGAGCGTATGGCCATGGGCCGCATGAAGATCAACGACCTGAGACTGATTTTCGACAACGACATCCGGTTCCTGAACCAGTTCTAAGGAGGGAAAAACAATGAAACTCAACAGAAAATGGCTGAACGAGGAATTCGTAGACCTGTCTAACGTCTCCGATAAGGAATTTGTGGAAACCCTGACCGTCTTCGGTCAGAAGGTGGAAACCTGGGAGCGGCTGGACGCGGAAATCAAAAACGTGGTCGTGGGCAAGGTTCTGTCCATGGTGCGCCACCCCAACTCCGATCATATGTGGATTTGCCAGGTGGACGTGGGGGGCGATGCTCCCGTGCAGATCGTCACCGGCGCCCAGAATGTCCATGAGGGCGATCTGGTACCCGTGGCACAGCATAACTCCTGGCTCCCCGGCGGCGTCCACATCACCAAGGGCAAGCTCCGGGGCGAACCGTCCAACGGTATGCTCTGCTCCTTCGCCGAGCTGGGTCTGACCCAGAACGACCTGCCCGGCGTGTTTGCCGACGGCATCTGGATTCTCAACGACGAGGACTGCACCATCGGTGAGGACATCAATCTCGTCATCGGCAACGACGATACCGTTGTGGATTTTGAGATCACCAACAACCGCCCCGACTGCTACAGCATCATCGGCCTTGCCCGGGAAGCTGCCGCCGCCTTCGGCAAGCCCATGCGTCATCACGAGCCTGTGGTTCACGGCTCCGACGCCGGGGATATTTACGACCATCTGGACGTGGACGTCCCCGCAACGAAGCTGTGCAACCGCTACACCTCCCGGATGGTGGCCAACGTAAAAATCGCCCCCTCCCCCAAGTGGCTGCGCCGGCGTCTGCGCGCCAACGGCGTGCGTCCCATCAATAACATTGTGGACATCACCAACTACGTCATGCTGGAATACGGTCAGCCCATGCACGCCTTTGATTACCGCTATGTTTCCTCCGGCAAGATTGTGGTGCGGGAAGCCGAGGACGGCGAGACCCTGACCACCCTGGACGGCAGCGTGCGCAATCTGAAGGCCGGTATGCTGGTCATCGCCGACGAAAATAAGCCCATCGGCCTTGCGGGTATCATGGGCGGCGAAAACTCCGAGATCAAGGACGACACCGCCATGGTGGTCTTCGAGTCCGCCAACTTCGACGGCACCTCCATCCGCCAGACCGCTCTGGCGCTGGGTATGCGCACCGAGGCCTCCGGCAAGTTTGAGAAGCGTCTTGACCCCATGATGACCGTCCCCGCCGTGCAGCGCGCCTGCGAGCTTGTGGAAATGCTGGGCTGCGGCGACGTGCTGAACGGCACCATCGACGTCATCAACTACGTCCCCGAGGAAAAAACGCTGCCTCTGGAGCCGGAGAAAATCAACCGTCTGCTGGGTACCAATATCTCCAAGGAGGACATGGTCAAGTACCTGAACCGGCTGGAAATCCCGGTGGAGGGTGACACCATTCTGGTTCCCTCCTTCCGTCCCGACCTGAACCTGATGGCGGATATCGCCGAGGAAGTGGGTCGTTCCTACGGCTACAACGAGATTCCCACCACCGCCTTCAAGACCTCTACCCAGGGCGGCTATTCCCCCGTGATGAAGCTGGAAGCCAAGGCCGGAACCCTGTGCCGCGCCATGGGCTACAGCGAGATCATCACCTATTCCTTCGTCTCCCCCACCGTTTTCGACCAGATTCGCCTGCCCGCCGATTCTCCCCTGCGCAATGCTCTGCGCATCCAGAACCCCCTGGGCGAGGACACCTCCATCATGCGCACCATCGCCCTGCCCTCTATGCTGGAAATTCTCTCCCGGAACAACGCCTACCATAACAAGGCCGTGAAGCTCTACGAGCTGGCAAAGATCTATCTGCCCGTAGCCGGTCAACCTCTGCCCCGGGAGCCGAAGATGCTGGTTCTCGGCACCTACGGCGCAGGCGAGACCTTCTTCACTCTGAAGGGCGAGCTGGAAGCCGTCTTCACCGGTCTGCGGCTGAAAAAGGCGGCGTACACCGCCGTGAAGGACAACCCCAGCTACCACCCCGGCCGCTGCGCCAAGGTGAGCATCGACGGCGTGGACGTGGGCGTGATGGGTCAGGTGCATCCTCTGGCAGCTGCCAACTACGGCATCGATGCCGACGTCTACTGCGCCGAGATCGATTTTACCAAGCTGTTTGACCTTCAGCTGCCCGACGCCACCTATACCCCCCTGCCCAAGTATCCCACCGTGTCCCGTGACCTGAGCCTCATTTGCTCCGAGGATGTCACCGTCGCCCAGGCGGAAGCCGTCATCACCGCCGCTGCCGGAAAGCTGCTGCGGGACGTGAAGCTCTTCGACATCTACCGCGGCCCCGGCGTTCCCGAGGGCAAGAAGAGCATGGCCTTTTCCCTGGAGCTGCGGGCGGATGACCGCACCCTCACCGATACGGACTCCGAAGCCGTGGTGACCAAGGTTCTGGCCGCGCTGAAGGAAAAGCTGGACGCTGCGCTGAGATAATTGAGAGACTTTGGCTAGAATTCCGCTAAGATTCACAAAAAATTCCAATTTCGGGGCTTTACAGCCTGAAACAATTCGGTTATAATGACGGCAGTACAAATATAAAAGGAGGCTGAAACCATGACGGATAAGGACACTGTAAAATTCACCGTTCCCAGCGATGACAAAGAGAATATGCGCCGTATTCTCCGGAATGTGTATGAAGCCCTCACCGAAAAAGGCTACAACCCCGTCAACCAGATCGTCGGCTACCTGCTCACCGAGGACCCCACCTATATCACCAACTATAACAACGCCCGGAGCATGATCTGCAAAATCGACCGGGACGAGCTGATGCAGGTGCTGGTGCGCGAGTACCTCTTCAGGAAGGAAGCCCAATAATCCCGTTCTGACCATCCCAGCCCAAGGGGCTTTTGCCAAGGCAAAAGCCCCTTGCTTTTTGGCCGCGAGCTTGGGGAACCTCTGAATAAATCGCCTTCGGCTGGCGGCGAATCTTTTGCCCCATCCGCGCAGTTCTGAAAGCGGGAAATACACAAAGTATTCCGCCGCCTTCAGAACTTTCGGCTGAGCCAAAATCTTCTGCCGCCAGCTCTCGTCGATTTAATCAGAGCTTCCCCTGAAATATGCAAACAAATGCGGCCGACATGCACCTTGACAATCTCATACTTTCTCCCTCCGTCTTTCCGTTTTTCAACCTTTTTTCAGGAAAAGTTATGTTAACAAGGGTCGTTTCCCGACCGTTTCCAACAAAAAGCTTGACATTCTCATTACAGTATGTTACAATCTGATTACATTTTGCATAGGAGGTACCTTTGATGGCTGATGAAAATGCAGTTCTGATGTATAAAGGACATCCGCTGATGCGGAAGGACAACTTGATTTACTACGGCTCCATGGCCGACAGTCACATCGTTATGCTTCAGGTTCTCGAGACCAAGAAGGTGAACGATCTGGACGTTGCCACCCGGGTTTCCGTGCAGCTCCAGCTGACCGACCCCACCGCCAGAAGCCGCGACCGGATCGTGAAGAAGAGCGAAAAAGACGGCCTGTACACCGCCCTTGACTTTGGCTGTGTCTGGCTGGAACGCGCACTGGCCGGTAAATAATTCACCCCTTTCCCCGATATCCGGATGATATCGGAGTTCCCCGCAGTCTCACTTTAGGCTGCCTACCAAAGACGGAGGCAAAAGTATGAAGATCAAAAGAATCCTCAGCATGGTGCTGGCGCTGGTGCTGTGTATCGGCGCCATGTCCATCACCGCATTCGCCGCAGAAGAAACCATGTACGGCATCGGCTTTGTTAACGCAAGCTCCCTGCGGCTTCGCAGCGAACCCAACGCAAGTTCCGCGACTCTTGTCTATGCCCCCCGCAATGACTGCGTGGCGGTCATCAGCAAAACCGGCGAGTGGTTCAAGGTCAATTACAATCTGCAAGTCGGCTACATGCACCAGGACTATCTGAAGGTACTTACCCGGGAAAACGCCGAGCTTGGCTATGGCGAGGTTTCCGGCAGCGGCGTCAACCTGCGTTCCGGCCCCTCCACTACCTACGGAAAAGTGGCCGTCGCTTCCAGCGGCGAGAAATGCTACATTCTCGGCCTGAACAACGGCTGGTACAAGGTCATCTACAATAGCAGCATCTGCTATATCCGCAGCGACTATCTGCGCCTGACGGAAATTCCCTACGAAAATCAGGCATCTCCCAACAGTCCCAAATTCTATCGTCTCGGCAAGTCCACCGGCATCGCCCCCAGCGCCGCCGCGCTGAACGGCACCGTATCCGCGGGAAGCTCCGCCTCTGCGGGTTCTTCCTCCGCCGGTTCTGCCCCCTCCGCCGCCGGTTCCGACATCGTTGCGGAAGCCCAGAAGTATTTGGGTACCCCCTACGTTTACGGCGGCGCTTCTCCCAGCGGCTTCGACTGCTCCGGCTTCGTGTACTATGTTCTGAAACAGCTGGGCTTCTCCCCATACCGCACCCCCGCCGACCAGTACAATCAGGGTACTTACGTGGATAAGGACAGCTTGCAGCCCGGCGATATCGTTTTCTTTGCCGGTACATATGCCAGCGGCATTTCCCATGTGGGCATTTACGTTGGCGGCGGCCAGTTCATCCATTCCCCCAATTCCCGCTCCACGGTCTCCTATTCCGACCTCACCAGCGGCTACTGGGCGCAGCACTATTACGGCGCGCGGAGAATGGTGTGACACCAAAATAAAGATTTCCCAGACGTCGAATTTGGCGTCTGGGTTTTTTTATCAGATTGAATCACAAAAGCAAGCACGACACATACTAGAAACACCTCGGTTCCACAGAAAAACGAAAAGCAGGTGTTTTTATGGCAAATCAAAAGCGGGGACGGCAGAGTTTCATTCTGCCTGACCCACCGGTCATTACCCACTGGGCAAGCGTGGCCGGAAAAAAGGAGTCCGAAGGCCCTCTTGCCCATACCTTCGACATCAAATCTCAGGATACCTATTTCGGGCAGAAAACATGGGAACAGGGCGAAAAGCAGATGCAGAAGCTGGCGCTCGGGAAGCTGGCGGAAAAGGCCGGCATGAAGATGGAAGACTTCGACCTTGTTTTCTCCGGCGACCTTCTGAACCAGTGCATCGGTTCGTCCTTCACCCTGCGCAATCTGGGTATCCCCCACCTGGGGCTGTACGGCGCTTGCTCTACCATGGCGGAAAGTCTGCTGCTGTCCTCCATGGCGGTGGGCGGCGGCTTCGCGGACAACGCGGTGGCTATAACCTCCTCCCACTTTGCGTCCTCCGAGCGGCAGTACCGCTTCCCTTTGGGCTACGGTGGGCAGCGGACGCCCACTGCCCAGTGGACGGTCACCGGTTCCGGGGCAGCGCTGGTGCGCAGCGACGGCCATGGCCCCCGGATCACCGGCTGCACCGTCGGCACCGTCACCGACCTTGGCATCAAGGACGCCAGCAACATGGGCGCGGCCATGGCCCCCGCCGCCTATGCCACCATCAAAGCCCACTTTGACGACATGAAAACCGCCCCCGAGGATTTTGACCTGATCGTTACCGGCGATCTGGGGCAGCTGGGCAAGGAACTGCTTCTGGAGCTTGCCCGGCGGGACGGGGTCTCTCTGGGCGGGAAGCTGACGGACTGCGGAACCCTGGTTTTCGACAACGACAGGCAGGACGTCCACGCCGGCGGCTCCGGTTGCGGGTGCAGCGCCATCACCCTGTGCGGCTACCTTCTGGGGCAGCTGAACGGGGGAAAACTGAAAAAAATACTGTTTTGCGGCACGGGCGCACTGCTCTCCCCCACCTCCACCCAGCAGGGGCTTCCCATTCCCGGGGTCTGTCACGCAGTGTGCATTGCGGGAGGAACGTAATATGGACTATGTAAAAGCTTTTCTGATCGGCGGACTGCTCTGTCTCATCGGACAGATTCTCATTGACAAAACCAAGCTGACTCCGGCGCGGATTCTGGTGAGCTACGTGGTCATCGGCGTGCTTCTGGGCGCGGTGGGGGTATATCAGCCCCTTGCGGAATTTGCCGGGGCTGGCGCTTCCGTCCCCCTGACAGGCTTCGGCAACACCCTTGCCAAGGGCGTCAAGGAGGCGGTACAGGAGGATGGTTTTCTCGGCATATTCACCGGAGGGCTGAAAGCCTCCGCCGGAGGTATCACCGCCGCCATTTTATCGGGACTGATCGCCAGCCTGATTTTCAAAGCCAAGGATAAATCCTGATTTTCCGGGCAAGCTATGTCAGCGGCAAAACCGCGATATAGATTTCGGAGGAAGAAAAGTATGAATAACCAGAACAGAAATCAGAACAGCAACCAGAATAAGAACGAGAAAGAGAACCGCACTGAGAACCGCAGCGAAAACCGCAGCGAGAACCAGTCTCAGAACAAGAACTGCCGCTGACGGCAAACGGGCGCCCGGAATTCCGGGCGCCCGTAAATTTTTTATACTTCCATAAATCTTCCCAGCTGGAAGAAATAGAGATACTTTGCCTTGACCGGCATTTCATAAATGCGGCTCAGGGCTTCGGCGTAGGTCTGCACCTGGAGCCGGTAGTGTTCTGCCGCCCCGGCTACCGTGCTTTCCGTGACACGATCGGTTTTGAAATCCAGCACGATGATGCCGTCCTTTTCCAGCAGCGCGCAGTCCACGACGCCCTGCAACAGCACCCGCTCCCCCTCCAGGCCGTCACCGTAATGACTGCCGTCGTCGAGGATGGAGAACTTGAATTCCCGCAGGCATGGGCATCCGGTGCGAAGCTTCCGGCCGATTTCCGTATCGAAAAACGCCGCGATTTTCCCGCTGTCCGCCAGTTTTCCCTGTTCCTCGGTGATGAATTTCTGAGAAACCAGGCGGTCGATCTCCGCCTTTACTTCGTCCTCGCTGCCGCAGTTTTCATAGCGCAGGTATTGCAGTACGGCATGAATGGCGCTGCCGTAGGCCTTGCCGCCGCGGCTTTCTGCCAGGAAGGACGGGCGGCGGAAATCCCGGGTCAGGAATCTCGGCTCCTGGGTGTCCTCCGCCGCTTCCTCGTCCTTGGCGCGGCCTTTGCGGTTGGTCGCCGTCTGCTTGGAGGGCGCACGGGTCGCCGCGTCGTGGGCATATCGGAAGGACAGGGTGTCTTGCAGCGCCTGCTCCACGCCGTCAGGCATCGGAAGACGGACATCCGCCCCTACCTCCATGATGTTTTCCTGTTCCGGGGCTTCCGAAACACGAATCACCCACGGATGGACTCCTAATTTTGTCTCGCCGGGTCGTCCCCCCAGAGCGTGGAGCGCTCCTGCCTCGGTATGGCGCACTGCCGCCATCAGAACCCACTGTCCGGGACGCGCTGCCTCCCGGCACAATAGCTCTCCCCCGTCAAAATCCTGACGCAGGGCGATATCCTGAATCACCTTTCCGGGATTTTTTTCGCCGTAGGTCATGATCAGGCGATCCCGCGCCCGGGTCATGGCGACGTACAGCACCCGCAGCTCCTCCGACAGGCTTTCCGCCGCCATTTTCGCGGCGATGGCACGCTTGGCGACGGAGGAATAGCGCACCCGGTTTTCGCTGTCCGCCACGGAAAGCCCCAGCCCCAGATCCTTGTCGCAGAGAATCTGGGCGCACTGGCTTTCCGTGTTGAACCGCCGGGAAAGATTGCTTAAGAATACCACCGGAAATTCCAGCCCCTTGGACTTGTGGATGCTCATAATGGTCACGCATCCGGCGGGCGACAGTGCCGCCGAAATCAGTCCTTTTTCCTCCATGGCGTCCAGGAAATCCAAAAACTGCCCCAAATCCTTCAGATTGCCGCTTTCAAAATCCGCTGCAAGCTGATAAAACGTCTGAATATTGGCGGCTTTCGCCTCTCCGCCGGGCATGGCGGCGTAGACGCTGTCCAGTCTGGTCAGGGCAAAGCAATTTTCCAGAAGTGCCGTCAAGGGGTTCATCCTTGCTTCCCGGCGCAGCTTGTCCAGGGTGCTCAGAAAGGTTTTTACCTTCGGACTGTCGCTGAGCAGCAGCGCGTCATAGAATGCGCCCTTTTTTTGCTTGCTTCGGATTGCCGCCAGTTCGTCGGCGGTGAAGCCGAAAATGGGGCTTGCCAGCGTACTGACCAGCGGAATGTCCTGCCGGGGATTCCAGATCACTTGCAGGAACGCGCGCAGGGTTCCGATCTCCTGGGTTTGCAGCAAGTCCGTACCGCCCCCCGAGGCGCAGCGAATGCCCCGGGCTTCCAGCGCCTTCTGGAAATACCCGCCGCCGCTGCCGGGGGAACGGAGCAGAATGACGATGTCCTCCGGGCGAACCGGCCGCAGGCGGTCGCCGTCCCGCACCGGCGTTCCCTCCCGCAGCATCCGGGCAATTTGCTCCGCCACAAAGGCCGCTTCCTCGGGATACTGGTCGTCCCGGGTCTCGATCACATGCAGCTCCACGGCATCATCCAGCGGCACGTGGGGAATTCCCTCCCGAAGCTCCTCCGCTTCCCCGTAGGTCAGCCCGCCCACCTTGGGGCGCATACAGGTGTGGAACACGTCGTTCACCGCGTCGATAACCTCCGCGCCGGAACGGAAATTATGGCTCAGAAGAATTTTTCTTCCCTGCCCCGGCTCCGCCTGCCGGGCGGGGACGTATTTTTCGTACTTTTCCAGGAAAATTCCCGGGTCGGCAAGGCGGAACTGGTAGATGGACTGCTTCACGTCGCCGACCATGAAGCAGTTCTGCTTCTCCCGGGTCAGGGCGTCGAAAATCGCGTCCTGAACGCCGTTGGAGTCCTGGTACTCGTCCACCATGATCTCCCGGTAGCGCCGCCCGATCTCCCGTGCGGCGGCGGTGGGCTGGCTTCGGGATTTTCCCAGGAGCAAATCCAGGGTCTTATGCTCCAAATCCCCGAAATCCAGCACCCGGCGGCTGCGTTTGGCCGCGGAATAATCCCGGTCAAACTGCCTTACCAGCGCCACCAGCCCCCGCTGGGCGGCGGCTGTCTGGTGGAGGTCTGTCAGCACCTGCCCGGAATCGTTGGAAAAGCCCAACAGTTTCTTTTTCAGGCTGTCCTTGCAGGCCGACCAGGCGGCTTTGATCCGTTCCGTCAGCTCCGGGTCGGGGTTATTCTTGGTGGGAAACCGCAGCGTCCCAAAGCGAAGCTCCCGCTTTGCCGCGATATCATCCCAGGTCGTGCAGGCGCGAAGCTGCTCCAGCTGGTACAGTGCATCTCTCAGAGTAACGGCGGGCTTTTCCAGGCCAGGGCAGCTGTCGGCGCTTTCGGCGCATTGCCGAAGCACCGCCATCTGGCAGTCCAGGTATTCCCGAAAATCCCGAATCAGGTATTGCCCCCACACCGTCTCCCCGGCGTCGCCGATGCCCTCGGCCTCCGCGTCGGTCAGGCATTTGTCCAGCCACGCCTCCGGGTTCAGGTGGCAGTGGGCGCTGTCGTAGACCTTTTCAATGATTTCCGGCACCTGACGGTCTGACCGCCCCACGCCCTGGGTGTCCACAAACGCCCGGAAATCCGGGTCGTCCCCTGCCGTTTCATAGGCGCGGTCGAGCAAACCTTCCAGCACCGTCTCCCGGATTTCCCGGCACTCATTTTCATCCGCCACCCGGAAATCCGCCGCAATGTCCAGTTTATAGGCATATTCCCGAAGCAGATCGGAGCAAAAGCCGTGAACCGTGGAGATTTTCGTCAGAAACAGGCGCTGCATCTGCCGCTGCAAATGCCGGTTTTCCGGCTGCCTGGCAATTTCCTCCGTCAGCTTGGCGGCAATTTTCCCCCGAAGCTCCGACGCGGCGGCCTTGGTGTAGGTGATGATGAGAAATTCGTCCAGGTTGGCCGGATCATGTTCCTGTGTCAGAAAGCCCAGCAGCCGGTCGACCAATACCTTGGTCTTGCCGGAACCGGCGGCTGCGGAAACCAGCAGCTTGCCGCCCCGGCTGGTCACGGCCATTTGCTGCTGGGGCGTCAGTTTATCCGCCATGGTCTCCCATCTCCTTTCCGATCTCCTCCCAGAACCGCTGAGCATCCATCATTTTGTAATTCCTCCGCCCTTCTACGGCCGCCGGATGGCAAATGGGACCATAGGGGCAGAACCGGCAGGCGTCGTGGGCGCTGCCCCGGGTGTAGGGATTCGGCTCCACGTTGCCGGAGACGATGTCCTCCACCAGTTTGGACAGCACCCGGAACACATACCCCTCCAACAGCTTCAGCTGCTGCCTGTCGGCAAGGTCGCCGGAAACGGTGCCGTCTTTTTTCACGCTGTAGCACATCCGCTTAGGCGCGTCTCCCGGCTCCATCGCCTGCAATACGGCTTCATCGTTCAGAAGCAGCCCCTTCCGCTTCCACTGGGAAATTCGCTCCTGCTCCGCTTCCTCGGCGGTCAGCTTGCCGTCGGCGGTCAGATAGGGCGCACGGGCGGGGAAATACTGCACCCCGGCGGCCACCGGGCGGTCGCCCAGCATATCGCTTCCGCTGCTTTTCAGGGCGAACATGTACAAAAGCATTTGCAGCCCCACGCCGTTGAATACGTCGCAGTAATCAAAATCCTTTTTGCCGGTTTTGTAGTCCACCACCCGGTAATAGCGGCTGGCGCCATTGTCCCAGGTGTCCACCCGGTCAATAAAGCCCCGCAGGACTGCGTTCATCCCGCCGTTTGGAACTGGGATGGGTGGCAAGCCCTCCCCGTCGCCGAAGCCGACTTCAAAGCCCGCCGGGGCAAACGCCGCCTGGCTCAGCTCCTGCCACAGCTCCCGAACCACCATGTCCAGCTCCTGAATATGGCGGCGGAACAGGTACGTCACCCGCTCCGACTCGATCTGGCTGAAATGCTCCCGGGCGTATTCCTCGCTGAACCCGTGGGCGATTTCCAGCGTTTCTTCCAGAGAAACCCTGTGGAATCCCCCCAGCTCCCCAATGCGGCGGGCGGAATTTTCCAGCACCGCGTGGACATAGGTTCCGAATTCCGCCGGGTCGATGGCGGCTTCCTTCCGCTCCTGCACCCGAAGGCCGTACTTGAGGAAGTAGGACAGGCGGCACTCTGCCTGCCGGTCGATCTGAGAGGCGGAAAGATTCAGCGTCGAGCCGTAGAGTTTGCCAATGGTTTCCCGCTCCACCTTTCCGAAGCGGTAGTCCCGCCGATGGCAGGTTTCCGAATATGTATCCCGGACGTTCAGCCGTCCGGCAGCGTCCCCGGCGTCCCACCGGGCGAGGTACGCCCCCGCTTCCGGCCCATCCGCCGGGGCAAAGCCCAGGGTATTTTTCACCTGCTGCTCCCCGCCCGCAAGCTCGCACAGACGGCGATAGACGAAGGACGGCTGGTCACCGGAGCAGAACACGCTGACGGATGCCATAGCGCCGCAGAAGCAGCCGTAAATCTCCGCAAATTCCGCCTGCACGCCCTCCATGGCGCCGCCGGTGAGGGGTACGCCCAACTCCCGGAGGGCGACCCGCTCCTGATCGGTCAGGACACCGGCGGAACCGGAATAGCCGGGGAGCTTGCCTTCCTCCGCCCCCAGCACGATCAGGTGCTTTTCCTGATGGCAGCGCATGGCGGACACGGGGCCGACCTGCACCGCGTCCAGCACCGGCGGGATGGTTCCCACGTCGTACTGGCTCAGCAGCAGCCGGAAAAGGCGGATGAACTGCTCCCCCTCCCAGTGGGTGTCCCCCAGAATGTCGTACATCTGCTCCAGCGCGCCCAGAAGGATTTCCCACAACTGGTTCAGGATCTGCGCGCCCCGGTTGTCCCCGGCGGCGTCCAGCGCCTGCGCCATGCGGGACAGCCGCATTTCCAGGGAAATATCCTCCAGAAAGCCATACAGCGCCAGCACCTGCCCCCGCAGGTCAGAAGCGTCCCGGAAGCCCTGCCAGAGCCGCGTCAGCGGCGCAATGGCCAGTTCCCGCGCGGTGTTCAGTTCCTCCATGCGGTCTCGGTCGTCCTCCGTCCACACACCGCTGAGGCCGTCCGGATGGTTTTCCCAGCTCTGCGCCCATTTCTGCCCCCGGATGCCCCAGATGATGGCGTAATTCTCAATCCGGTCGCAGGTGTCCGGGTCAACGGGGGACAGGGCGGAACGGAGATAGCGCAGGACGCTTTTCTGGTCAAAGCCGCTTAATGCAGCATCCAGCGCCGTCAGCACCGTGGCAATGACGCTTTTTTGCAGAATGTCCTCGGTGCCGGACTGATACACAGGAATGTGGAGCCGGTGAAACACCAGATTCACCAGGGGCTGATACACCGTCATATCGGTGCAGACCACCGTAATATCCCGGCAGTGGCACCCGGCGGCGAGAAGAAAGCGAATCCTCTCCGCCGCGCCCATACACTCGAGGTACGGCGATTCCGCCCGGAACACGTCTAGGCATCCCTTCACCGCCCCCCGGCTGATCACGCCCTGAAACAGCCCCTCCCGCAGGGGAGAAAGGGGCAGGCGCTTTCCGGGAACGGTTTCGATCTTCACCTCCACCCCGGCGCGGCGGGCGCAGCGAAGCAGCTGAGACGCCGTATCCCCCGCCTTTTCAAAGGCCAGAAGGTGGGAGCTCTCCCGGTCGCAGTTCAGGCTCACCGTCACGTCGGGGGACGCCTGAATGAGATGCTCCAGAATCGCCAGATGCTGCCGGGTGAAATCCGGGAAGCCGTCTATGTAGAATACATGCTCCTTTGCAAAATCCCCCTGCTCCATCTGCTCCAAAAGCCACGTCATCTGGTCTCTCGGATCGCGCTTGCCCCGGCTGCACAGAGCATCGTAGCTCTCCATCAGAAGCGACAGCTCTTCCAGCTTCTGCGCGAGACTTCCCTCCGTCTCCCCGGCGGCGCGGCTCAGGTCACCGGAGGAAATGCAGCAGCGCTTGAATTCGTCCACGGCGTCAATGAGGCCGGTGAGAAACTCCGGCTTCGTCTCCACGGCGGCATAGGCTTTCAGGCGGCTGGCCAGATTCTTGGCCGCCGCCGCCATGGCCACCACCCGGCCGCCGTTGTCCAGACATTCCTCCGCGGCGCTTCCCATGGCATCCGCCACGCGCCTGGCAAGTCGGGTAAAGGACAGCACCTCGGCATACCGGCTGGCCGTATCTCCCCCGGCGGCGCACAGCCGCCGCTCCGTTTCGTGGCTGATGAGCTCGGGAACCATCAGAATGCGGTTTCCCTTTCTCCCGGCAATGTCCGCCGCGATGTGCTTCATAACTTCGTCCCGGTTGGCCGTCCAGTCCGTGCCAAGCAAAAGGTGCAGCATACGCCCACCCCCTTCTCTTTTTTGTCCATGATACCACAAATTTGCTTTCCTGAACAGAGCGGGATTCACCCTGCAAATAATATTTTTTCCAGCTCTCCCAGGGCATCCAGCAGGAAAAAGCGCATTTCATACTTTTCTTCCCCGTCCAGAGCGCCGGTAAGACTGTCCGGGAAGCCCGCCCCCGCCGCCCTGGACGCGAACTCCTCGGAGGTCGCGCTCAGGCACAGGCCGGGGAACGCCACGCACCACCAGTTATGCCCCTCTCCCTCGCCGATGGTGATTCGCAGCGCCTCGTAAATCCCGGCGGGCAGGGTAAAGGTGTCGTAGTAGCGGGTGTCGAAGGCTTCCTTGCACAGCGTTACCACCGCCTCACAGTCGCACCCCGTCGCTTCCAGGACGCTGTTGGCGACGGCCTGAATTTGGGGCAGCTTGGCCTGTAAGAACGCCCTTGCCTCGTTTACGTCGGCGATTTTGTTCAGGTCGCTTTGCAGGCTATTTAGCACGGCATCCCGCACCTGCAATTTGACGGACTGGTCTTCCTCGCTGTCGGAATTGGCAACCACGTGGAAGCGGATCA
Source organism: uncultured Eubacteriales bacterium (assembly GCA_900546075.1). Taxonomy (GTDB): domain Bacteria; phylum Bacillota; class Clostridia; order Oscillospirales; family Oscillospiraceae; genus Faecousia. The sequence goes on from URBH01000016.1 coordinate 14,801, forward strand.
GCCCGTCGTTCAGTCTCTGCCGGTCGGCCAGCAGAGATCCGCACCACACGGACGCGGCAAGCACCAGGCAGATACCGATTCGTTTCAATAACTTTTTCATAAAAAACACCGTCCATACGGAAATACTTCCAGTATGGACGGTAAATGCCAGAATTATACAGGTTTGGCAATATAGATATTCGGATAGTTTTCTTTCAGCATATTGCACACCACGGCGGCGTACTCAAAGCTGGGCAAAATGGCGAAAATCGCGGAACCGGAGCCTGTCATCTGCTCCGTCAGCGCGCCGTAGCTGTTGCAGATGGACTTGATGTAATTCAGTTCCAGATGCTCCGACGTGACCACCGGGTCAAAAACGTTGTATACGTTCTCCGCCACCTTCCCCAGATCTCCGGCCAGCAGTGCGCTTTCCATGGCCTGATTGTCCGGGCGGTGGGGAATCGCCACGGTGTCGATTTTCCGGTACAGCTCCGGCGTGGACACGGAGAAATCCGGCTTGCAGACCACAAAAATGCAGTCGGGCATGTCCGGAAGCTTTCTTAAGCGCTCTCCCCTGCCTTCCACCATGGCCGTGCCGCCCACAACGCAGAAGGGAACGTCGCTGCCCACCTGCGCCCCCAGCTCCGCCAGCGCCAGAACGGACAGCGGATCGCCATAGTGCCGGTTCAGCGCCCGCAGCACCGCGGCCGCGTCGGCGCTGCCGCCGCCCAGGCCTGCCCCGGCGGGAATGCGCTTGACAATGCGAATTTCCAGCCCCTCCGGGTCTTTGCCCATGGCGTCGCAGTAAATTTTCGCCGCCTTCCAGGCCAAATTCTTTTCGTCGGTGGGAATCCCCTCCACGGAACAAAGAAGCCGCCAGGGCTTTCCCGTCCCCACGTCAATCTCCACGTCGTCCCGGATGGAGACGGTCTGCATCACGCTCTGCAAATCATGGTAGCCGTCCGCCCGCTTTCCCAGAACGTCCAGCGTTAAATTCACTTTGGCAAACGCGCCTTCATATAATGTCGTCATTGCAAAATTTTCCTTTCTGTGCATCTTGTTTTATTATAACGGAAGCACCGGAATTTTGCAATGATTTCGTGATAAAATCAGAAAATACGCATATCCTATCAGCATCCGGGATGTGAAATGGAGGTAAGAATATGGATACCCTTGCGCTGATTTTGTCCATCATCGGCTGTGTCAACTGGGGGCTGGTAGGCATTTTTCAGTTTGATCTGGTAGCCTGGCTCTTCGGCGGCTCCGGCGCATTGCTCAGTCGGATCATTTACACCGTCGTTGGGCTGGCAGGTCTTTGGTGCATTTCCTTCCTGTTCCGCAAGAAGACGTTTGTGGACGGGGAATAAATGATGGGCAGCTCCGGATAGGAACTGCCCAATTTTTACATCTTTATACTGAACTCCAATTAAAATCTTTAGAAAAGATTTTAATTGCCCGAAGGGCAAGGAGTTCATATGAGACTTGTTTTGTGATTTCTTTCCTTATAAATCACAAAACTGGCAGCGCCATTAGGCGATGCCTTCCTGATTAAAATCAAAGATTTTAATCAGGAAATAGTATTAGTTATGGCACCGCACGATGCACTTGACCGTCTGGTCGCCGTATTTCGCGGTAATCTCCGTGGTTCCGCTCTGAATCGCCGTGACATAGCCGTTTTCCACCTTGGCGATGTAGCCGTGCTCCACGCTCCACTCCACATCCTCGGGCTTGAGGTCGCCGCAGTCCACCAGCTTCAGCTGGGTGCTGTAGCCCACCTGCAAACGCATGTCCGTTCTGTCCAGCTTCAGCTCCACCTGGGGCTTCGTCTCCACAGGCTCAGTCTGGGCGGCGGTCTCCGCCTGGGCTGCCACGGTGGCCTCGGTGGACGGCTCCGTCTCCTGCTCAAACTGGCAGGTCACGGGGCAGGTCAGCTGCTTCTCGCCGCAGGTGATATAGATGACCGTCTTGCCCTCGCTCACGGCGGTAATCCGGCCGTTGGCGTCCACCGTTGCGATGCTCTCGTCGCCGGAGGTGAACATCAGCTCATCCGTGGTATTCTCGGGGATGACGACCACGTTCAGCAGGAAATAATATCCGGGCTGGGTCAGCTCCGCCGCGCCGCCGGGCAGAGACAGATCCTGGCAGGGGATACGGGGTTCGGTAGTCGCGGGCTCCGTCTGGGCAGGCTGCTCGGTCTGAACCGTGGGTTCGGCATCCACCCCCCCATGCAGGTTGGGCAGCAGATACCGGAAGAACAGGAACGCCGTTCCCGCCAGCAGAATCACAATCAGCGCCGTCAGGATTACCACAACGGCGGTGTTATGCTCCCGGGGCTGCTCTTCATATTGATCCTCGTCGTCCTCCGGGTCAGAGGAATACGGCTCGTTCTCCGATTCCGGGAAATCGTCGCTCTGCTCGTCAAAGTCAAAGATTTCCTTTTTCTTTTTGCCGGACGAGTAGCGTCCGCCCTTGTTCAGTGCGGGCATCTGATTCATAATCAAATCATCCTCGGTAACGTTGCCGGACATATCCCGGGGGCAGCCGCAGATGGGGCAGCACTCCGCCGTGTCCTGGTAAGTCGTTCCGCAAATTTCACAAATTACCTTGCTCATATGATACCTCCTGACAAAAATACATATACTGTACCATTATCATCCGCCATTATAGCACTCTTTTCCAAATAAAACAACTACAAAATAGTTGCATTTTTTAGATTTTTATTTTATGATATAGGGGAGTGTATCTAAAAACTGCCAAAACGCCCAGGCAGCGGCTCTTTTCGCCCTGTGCTTCCCCATTTTTCCTTGAAATACGGCAAGTTTTCCTGCGGAAAAATGGCTTGCCCAGGGCAAAAATCCCTCGCTGTTGGTCATTTCGCCAGTTTTCAGATACACCCTAGTTAAAGGAGGCGATTACGATTGACTGAACTTGCCGAAACCGAACTGATTTCTCCTTTGCTGGACGGATTTGCCATGGGCAACCCCATGAGCAGCCATGACGGCGTTCGCTGCTGCCCTGCCATCAAGGAAAATTCAGGCGAAAAATACATAGTCAAAATCATTTCCGTCCCTGCTACCCAGGCGCAGCTGGATGCGATGCTTCTGGCAGGCGCCTACAAGGACATGGCGGGTGCCATGGACTACTTCAAGGGCGTTGCCGACGACGTGGAAAAGGAAGCGGCGTTTTTGCAGAAGCTTTCCAGGCTGGAGGGCTTTCTTCCCTACGACGGCTGGCAGACCGTCCCCATCAAGCGCCGCCGCCTGGGCTACGAAGTCTACCTGGTCAGCCCCTACAAGCACTCCCTGGCAAAGTACATCCGCCGCAACCCGGTCACCCATCTGGAAGCAATCAATCTGGGACTCGACCTGTGTTCCGCCCTCTCCGTCTGCCGTCAGGCCAGATGCCTGTACGTGGACCTAAAGCCCACCAACATCTTCCTGACCGAGAAAAAGAGCTACCGCATCGGCGACCTGGGCTTCATCCCGCTGGACGCTCTGCGCTACACGTCCCTGCCGGACAAGTACCGCAGCCCCTATTCTCCCCCGGAGCTGCACGACGCCATGGCCACGCTGAACGAGACGGCGGACACCTACGCCGTGGGCATGATTCTCTATCAGCTCTATAACGACGGCAGCCTGCCCTTCAAGGACAAAGCCCCCGGCGAAGCCCTCCCCTCTCCCGTCAACGCCGACTACGAGATCGCGGAGATCATCATGAAGGCCATTGACCCCGACCCCGCCAAGCGCTGGCAGGAGCCGAAGGAGCTGGGCAAGGCGCTGGCCGCCTACATGCAGCGCAATTCCATCAATGACACCCCCATCACCATCTACACCCCCATCGAGGCAAAGCCGGAGGATGTGGTGCCGGTGCAGCCCGCGCCCGTTCCCGACAAAGCGCCTGCCCAGCAGGAGGAAACCATCGCGGAGGATCCGCAGAACGAAACCCTCCCGGAGCCTGCGGACGCGGCCGGCCTTCTGCCCCACCAGATGTCTGACGAAGTTTCCCAGATTATGGAGGAGGCCGACGAGCTGATCGCCCACAAGGTTCCCCAGGCGGCCATCACCCCTGAGCCGGAGGAGGATTCCCCCGACCGCTTCTCCTTCGCCCAGGACGAGGAGGACAACGAGCCGCTGCCAGACAACAGCAACGAACCCTTCGCCGACGCGGAGGAAGAAAAGCGTCTGCAAAAGGAAGCGAAAAAGCAGGAGCGCAGACAGAAAGCCAAAAAGGCCGCCACAGCCGTCATCGCTCTGGTAATCCTCGCCGCCATCGGCGCGGGGCTGTTCTGGGCATACCAGAAATACTACCTGCAAACCATCAATGGCATTTCCATTGAGGGCGACCAGTATCAGCTGGTTGTCAGCGTGGACACCGCGGTGGACGACTCCCGGCTCAGCGTCATCTGCATGGACAACTACGGCAACGCCGTGACCCGGGGCGTGGTGGACGGCAAGGCGACCTTTACCGATCTGCTGCCCGATACCCTGTACCGGATTCAGCTGGACATCAGCGGCTTCCATAAGCTGGTTGGCCAGACCTCCGATATCTTCACCACCAAGGGTTCCACCAGAATCGCCAGCCTCTCCGCCGTCACCGGCTCCGAGGACGGCTCCGTCATGCTGAACTTCGCGGTCAGCGGCGCCGACCCGGAGGAATGGGTCGTGACCTACTCCGCCGAGGATGAGGAGACGAAAAGCGAAAGCTTCTCCGGCCACACCGTCACCGTCAAGGGGCTGACCGTAGGAAAGCTGTACACCTTCACCCTGGAGCCTGCCAACGCTTCCTCCGGGGAGACCTTCACCGGGGAAAATACCCTGGAATTCATGGCCTCCCGGCTGGTTCTGGCGGAGAACCTGACCGTCGCCGCCAGCAGCGGCAGCGACATGACCGTCCGCTGGGACGCCCCCGGCGACGTGGTGGTAGAGAGCTGGGACGTCCGCTGCTACAGCGACGGAAGCGGCTACGACAAGCAGCTCACCGTCACCAATACCGAGGTCTACTTCACGGACATCGATCCTGCGGTGGCCTACACCATCGAGGTCACCGCCGCCGGCATGACCCAGCCCGCCCGTACCAGCGTCACCGCCAATCCCATCAACATCACCGGCATGAACGTGGACGACAGCGAGCCGGAGCAGCTCACCGTGACCTGGGAATACAGCGGCACCGCCCCCTCCGGCGGCTGGCTGCTGATGTACCAGCTCGACGGAAGCTCCACCTCCAATGTGGTCAAATGCCAGCAGCCCACCGCGGTGATCTCCCCCCGCATCCCCAGCGCCAAGTATCAGTTCACCATTCAGGCGGCGGACGGTACCTCCATTTTCGGAAACGTCAAGACCTACACCTGCCCCAACGCCAGCGTGTACGAGGATCACGGCCTGTCTGCGGACAAAATCACCGCCCACCTGGTCAAAACGCCGGACACGGAGGACTGGCACTTTGAATCCGTCGGCACAGCCGCCTACACCAGCGAGTTTGCCGTTGGCGACAAGATCTCCGTGGTCTTGCAGGGAACCGTCAATTTCTACGTCCCCGAGGATTCGCTGAACATCCTCTATGTCATCCGGGACGGCTACGGCAATGTGATCCCCAAGTACATCTCCGAGGACACCGGCGACTGGAAGGAGATCTGGTACGCGGGCGACTATCACTACGGCGAGCTGGATGTCCCCACCGCTCCCGACGCCGTCGGCGATTACTCCCTCAGCATTTACTTCAACGGTCTGGCCATCACGGTCATCACCTTCACCGTTACCGAGTAATTTTTTCACAAGACAGCCCCGTCTTTAGTGGATGGTCGTAAAGCAGTGAATGGAGCGTATCGGCAAAGATACGCTCCATTTCTCGTTCCAACACATGCAGCCCCTTGGCTCTCCCTCCGGGAGAGCTGTCACCGAAGGTGACTGAGAGGGTATTGCAGCCTTATTTCCCCTCTCCGTCTTCGCTTCGCTCAGCCACCTCTCCAAAAGGGAGAGGCAAGGGGTGCTGTTCCATTCCGCTGTGCCTGTTCACTGTCTGGTGCGCCCCGCCATTGGGGCTGCTTTTTCCTGTTTCTGGAAAATCCCCATGTATTTTTGTCCAAAAAACACGTGCCGTTTCCTAAGCACCTTGTGATAATCCCCGATTTTTGGAATTGTTCACACATTTCTCCCGGAGGTGTGTTATACTTTCTCGGAAACCTCAAAAGGAAGGAGCTGCAACATGCGCGGAAAAAGTCACCGCTGTCTGGGAAAATACCTGGTGCAGCACTACATGAGCGACACCCCGGAGCGGTATGTGAAGGCCTTTTTGCTGGGATGCATCGAGCCGGATCGGAATCCCGCTACATACCTGAAAGGCTCCATCCGCTGCCAGTGGCTGCGGGGTCACAATTACCGCAATGCCCGGCGCTTCATGCGTGCCATTTCCGCCCGGCTGGAGAGAAAGGAAACGCTCAAGCTGTTTGACTACTACACCCTGGGCAAGCTGATCCACTACACCACCGACGCGTTCACCTACGCCCACAACGACACCTTCCCCACCGCCCTGAGCGATCATCGGGAATATGAAGCGGCGCTGCAAGACCATTTTCTGGAATACATGAAGCAAGACCCCAAGGTCAACCCAAAAATCGCCGGAAGCGTGATGGAAGCCATTTACAGCTACCACCGGGAGTATGAAGCCCAGGCGGCAAACATCTACACCGATACCCGCTTTGCCCTGAACGCCTGCTGCTGTGTGCTGGCCGTATTGCTGACCAACCCCATCTTCTGACGGAGGCTGCCGATGTACAGATTTTTTGACATGGGTCTGGAAGCCGGTACGGCGGCGGTAATTCTGGTTCCGTTATTTCTCGTCGTAAACCGGATTTATTTCCATGATTTGGGGCGCACCGTCGGCTACCTTATTTTCGCCATATACCTGGCCTGTGTGGACGCTGTGGTGGGGCTTCCCTGCATAACCTATATCCGCCTGGATTTTAACTACAATTTCGCTCCGTTTCTGTATATGTTTTCGGACTACAGGAGCAGTCTTCTGAATGTGCTGCTGTTCGTTCCGCTGGGCTTCTTTCTTCCCCTTTTCTGGAAAAAATTCGGTGCCTTCGGGTACACGCTTCTGTTCGGCTTCTGCACCTCCCTGCTCATTGAGCTTTTGCAGATTTTCACCTTCCGGGCGACGGACGTCAACGACCTTATAACCAACACCGTCGGTACGGTTCTGGGGTATCTGCTTGCCAGAATCGTGCTGAAGCTTTTCCCGGGGACGGAGCCGTCGGCGCGGACAAAGGATGTGTTTCTCGTCTGCGGCATGACCTTCGGCGTCATGTTCTTCGTGCAGCCGTTTCTGGCGGCGCTGGTCTGGAATTGGATAATGTGAAACTTCAGCGGCATTTGGAAGCGAATGCCGCTGATTTTTGCGTCATATGTTCCCCCGGTTCTCTTTCTCCCGCTCGGACATAAGATGTTCCATACATCTGAATTTGAGGTGGTACTATGGAACATAACACAAATCAAATCACCCTGCGGGGAAATCTGTCCGCGCCTCCCACGTTTTCCCATGAGAACCACGGAAAACAGTTTTACCGGTTTTTTCTGGAGGTGCCGAGGCTTTCCGGGGCGGCGGACACCCTGCCGGTCATCGCGGAAGCCTCCCTTCTGGAATCCACTGGAATTGACCCGGGCGGGATGCTCACCGTCACCGGCCAGATCCGCTCCCACAATGTCCGCACCGACGGGCGGCGGCACCTGATGATCTTTGTCTTTGCGTCGGCGCTGACCTGCGAGGACGGCGAAGCGCTGAACGACGCGCAACTGGAGGGCTTTCTCTGCCGGGAACCCATCTACCGCCGCACACCCCTTGGCCGGGAAATCTGCGACGTGATGCTGGCGGTGCCGAGGGCGTTCCAGCGGGCAGATTACCTGCCCTGCATCCTCTGGGGCAGGACGGCGCAGGAGGCTTCCCGGTGTCACACCCGGGATAAAATCGGCATCACAGGCCGATTGCAGAGCCGCGTCTACACGAAGCTGACCGAGGAAGGCGCAGAGGAACGAACCGCCTACGAGATATCCGCCCTCACCGCTCAGATTCCCATGGATTAAAAACGTGTCTTTTTTTGTTGCAAAGCTGCGGTTTTCGTGGTATATTGGGGCAAAACAGATAAAGGAAACGATTCTCGTGAACAAAAAAGAAAAGGCAAAATCCGTCATTGAAATTCTCAAGCAGCGCTACGGCGACGCAGCCTGCTCCCTGCACTACGCGAAGGACTATGAGCTGATGATCGCCGTCCGGCTCTCCGCCCAGTGTACCGACGCCCGGGTGAATCTGGTGACCCCCGCTCTCTTTGCCGCCTACCCCACCCTGGAAGCCATGGCGGCGGCGGATATCGCCGATGTGGAAAACTACGTCCGCTCCTGCGGCTTTTACAAGCACAAGGCGCGGGACATTGTCCTCGCCTGTCAGATGCTGCTGACGGACTACGGCGGAAAGGTTCCCGGCACCATGGAGCAGCTTCTGCGTCTGCCCGGTGTAGGACGGAAAACCGCCAATCTGCTGCTGGGAGACCTGTACGCCGTCCCGGGCAGCGTCGTGTGCGACACCCACTGCATCCGCATCTGCGGCCGGCTGGGGCTGAGCACGGGCAAGGAGCCGGAGAAGGTGGAGCAGCAGCTGCGCAAAATCCTGCCCCCGGAGGAAAGCTCGGACTTCTGCCACCGCATTGTCCTCTTTGGCCGGGACTGTTGCACCGCCCGCAGTCCAAGATGCGGCGAATGCCCGCTGACCATGTACTGCAAAGAATTCAATCCTCAGGCGTAAAACAGCGCCGTTTTCATTCAAAATCCATCCATTACAGAACATTTCCTGTTCTGCCACTCCCCCTGTCCGCATATGCTGTGGACAAGGGGGGATTTCTTTGCCCAAAAAGCTGCCGATTTTCTATTCCGCGCTGCTGCTCACGGGGGTGAACCTGCTGCTGCGGCTGGTGGGAACTTCGTTTCAGGTGTATATCTCCGGGCGCATCGGCGCCGCCGGAGTGGGTCTTTTGCAGCTGACCATGTCCGTGGGGAGCCTTGCCATGGTGACCGGCATTGCCGGCGTGCGAACCGCCGCCATGTACCTGACCGCCGAGGAGCTGGGAAAAAAGCGCCCCGGGAACGTGACCTGGGTCTTATCCGGCTGCTTCGTGTACAGCATTCTGTGCAGCACGGCCGTGGCTGCCGCCCTCTATTTTCTCGCGCCCACGCTGGCGGAAAACTGGATTGGAGACCTGCGCACGGTGAATTCCCTGCGGCTGTTTGCCGCGTTTCTTCCCGTCTCCTGCCTGTGCGGCGTCATGACCGGGTATTTCACCGCGGCCAACCGCATCGGAACACTGGCGGCGGTGGAGGCGGCAGAGCAGCTATGCTCCATGGTCGTGACCATGGCCGTACTGACCCTGTGGGCAGGGGACGACCCGGGGCGCGCCTGTCAGAGCGTGGTCATGGGCGGATGCTTCGGCGCCTGCCTGACGCTTTGCTGTCTGATGCTGCTGCGCCTTGCCGAGCGGGGAAAGCCCGGGGCAAAAATCCCCGTAAGGAGCCGTCTAATGCAGGCAGCCGTCCCCCTCGCCATGGCGGACGTGCTGAAATCCGGCATCAGCACCACGGAAAACCTGATGGTTCCCAAGCGTCTGGCGCTGAATTCCCTGATTGACAGCCCTCTTGCAGCCTTCGGTGTCGTCAGCGGCATGGTGTTCCCCATCCTGATGTTCCCCGCCTGTATCCTGTTCGGACTGGCCGAGCTGCTCATTCCGGAGCTTGCCCGATGCGCCGCCGCAGGAAGCAAACAGCGGATTTCCTATCTGGTGCGGCGGAGCCTGCGCGCCGCCATGCTGTACGGCATCGTGTTCAGCGGTCTGGAATTTCTGCTGGCCGAAGGGCTGTGCAGCTCCCTGTACCACAATGCCGAGGCGGGGCGCTGGCTGCGGCTGTACGCCCTGCTCATCCCCATGCTCTACTGCGACGCCATCACCGACGCCATGACCAAGGGTCTGGGGCAGCAGAAGGTCTGCGTCCGCTACAATATCATCACCAATTTCATGGATGTGCTGTTTCTGTATTTTCTGCTTCCCAAATTCGGGATGCAGGGCTACTTTTTCAGCTTTTTCGTCACCCATCTGGTAAATTTCATTCTCAGTCTGCGAAGGCTTCTCATCATCACCGGGGAGACGATCCCCTTCTCCGTCCCGGCGCTGTCCGTCGCGGCCGCCCTTGCCGCCGGGTGGGGCGCTTCCCACTTTGGCTCCCCGGTACTGCGGGCGGGGACGTATCCCGTTTTGCTGGGCTGCCTGATGTGCCTGTTCGGGGTTCTGGGGCGGGAGGATATTGCCTGGCTCAAGGGGCTTTTCCGGGGAAAAACCGTTTCAAAAGTACGTACTTTCTCCAAAAGCGCATAGAAAATGACCCGCCGCGGCGGGTCATTTTGCGTTTTACAGATTTTTCAGAACTTCCAGCAGGAACTTCCAGGTGCGCTCCGTGGACGCGATGTCCAGCTTTTCCCGGCTGGTGTGGATGTCGTGCATCTGCGGGCCGATGGATACGCAGTCCAGCCCCGGCAGCTTTTCTCCCAGCAAGCCGCATTCCAGCCCCGCGTGGATGGCCAGCACCTGGGGCTCCTTGCCGAACATCTCCCGGTAAAGACGCACCATGGTGTCCCGGAGAACGGAATCCTTCCTGAATTCCCAAGCGGGGTACTCCCCGGACTGAGAATAGTTCCCTTCAAAGAACTCGGCAAGGTCTTTCAGCTTTTCCAGCAGTTCTTCTTTTTCGCTGTTGACGGAGCTTCGGACGGAGAACGTGACGTTGAACCGCTCTCCCAGCTTGGTGATGCCCATGTTCAGGCTGGTCTGCACCAGGCCGTCAATATCCTTACTTCTGGCCTGCACCCCGTTGGGCGCGGCGCAGAGCAGGCCGATGACCTTGGCCGTCGCCTGGGTAGACAGGCCGTTGCCGCCCAAAGCGTCCACGTCGAAGGCCTGAATGACGGCATCCGGCTCGTCGTACTTTTCCCGAACCTCCGCCTGTAATTCCTCCGCCACGGCGTTGATTCGCTCCAACTGAATGCCCATGGCCACCAGGGTCGCCTGGCAGGAACGGGGAATGGCGTTGTCCTTGGTGCCGCCGGACAGGGAGGTCAGGCAGAGCGGCATGAGCTTCTGAATGCGATCCATGAATTCGCCCATGACCTTGTTGGCGTTGGCGCGGTTCTTGTGGATTTCCGCGCCGGAATGACCGCCCTGCAAGCCGTCCACGCTGAGCCGGACGCAGGGGCCGTAAACCGCCTTCCGCTCTGCGGGCAGGCTGATGGTCGCGGTCGCGCCGCCGGCGCAGGACACGGTGAAAATCCCCTCGTCCTCGGAGTCCAGATTGATCATCGTTCTGCCCTTCAGTTCGGACAGGTCGATGACGTCCGCGCCCAGCATTCCGATCTCCTCGTCCACGGTGATAATGACCTCCAGCGGCGGGTGGGGAATGGTGTCGTCCGCCAGCAGCGCCAGAGCGTAGGCAACGGCAATGCCGTCGTCGCCGCCCAGGGTGGTACCTTTTGCGAACACAAACTTATCGTCATGGGTGACGTCCAGCCCGTCCTTTTCCATATCCAGCGGGCAGTCCATGTCCTTTTCACACACCATGTCCATATGACCCTGTAAAATCACGGGGGCATGCGCTTCCATGCCGCAGGTGCCGTTTCCAAAGAGAATCACATTGTTTGCCCCATCCTGAATGTACCGCAGGCCATGCTCTTTGGCAAAATCTACCAGATAATCGGATATTTTCTTCGTATTCCGGGAACCATGGGGGATGGCGCAAACTTCCTCAAAATAATGAAAAACCGCAGCAGGTTCCAACCCCGCCAGTCGTTTCGTTTCCATATAGACACTCCTTTTCATTGGATGGAATTTCTTACCCTTATTCTACCACAGGCGCCATCAAAAGTCTATCGCAATCTCTCACCAGAAAACAGCAAAGACTACGGAAAAATCCGTAGTCCTGCACATTTTTACCCATCCAAAAGGAATTTCTTAAGCTTTTGCAAATCGTTATTGAGAAGCAAATCCTCATTGATGTCCATGGTTTCCAGCAGCTTCCGCACCAGCTCGAAATTACCCACCGCGCTGGGATCGTGGGCGTCCGTATCCACCACGACAAAAACGCCCCGTTCCATGCACAGCGGAATCATCTTCCGGTAGTTCTCCACACAGTTCGGCCGGGATTTGGGCTTTCTCAGAGAACTGTTATTCAGTTCCAGAGCGACGCCAAATTCCTTCGCACCCTCCACCAGTGCCGGGTAGTCCATGGGATACAGGTCGGAATCCGGGTGGGAAATGATCTTCACCTTGGGATTTTCCATGCAGCGGATCACGTTGTCCGTGTTCTTTACAGCCCCCGCGTCCTCATAGCACGTCCCATGAATCCCGGCAATGGCGTAGTCCAGGTAATTCAGGTGCCGCTGATCCAGCGTCAGTTCCCCGCCGTTCAGAACGTTGACCTCACTGCCGTAAAGCATCTCCACGCCGTACAGCTCCCTGGGGGCGTCACAGAGGTTCCGGAAGTAAATCGGATCGACCGTCCCGGGAATGCCGGGGGCGTGTTCCGTAACGCCGATCAGGCTCAGCCCCCGCCGGGACGCCTCCGCCGCCAGCTCCCGGATGGTGCCAAAGGCGTGGCCGCTGAGCAGCGAGTGCATATGTACGTCCGCAACAAATGGTTTCATAACCGTCCTTCCCCTCCAATACTATACAGAAAGGCCACGGATACTTCCGTGGCCTTTCATCATTTCGCATTACATGAAGCTCAGCACCAGGGTCAGCAGAACCCAGACAATGGCGATCCACTTGGTGGACACGGCCAGTGTATGATCCAGGCCGCCCTTCTTATTCTTACTCAGATAAGATTCGGAAGCGCCGGAAATCGCGGCGGACAGACCAGCCTCCTTGCCGGACTGCATCAACACGACCACGATCAGTGCAACGCTGCACAGAGCCTCCAAAACAATCAGAATCGTCTCCAAAACACCCATTACAAAAACCTCCCTCCGCCAGATTCGCGGACTCAAATAGTAAACGGTTCGTCAAAAATACGTGAACCTTCCGATAGCCCGAATAGTATAGCATATGGTTTTCCAAATTTCAAGGGCAAATCCCGAAAAACTCGGAAAGTTCACGGACTTTTTATTTCTGCACCCAGCTGCCGGTGGCGAGACAGTTCAGATAGCTTTCGATGAAGGGATCCAGTGCGCCGTCCATGACTGCATTTACGTTGGAGGTCTCACAGCCGGTGCGGGTGTCCTTGACCAGCGTATAGGGCATGAACACGTAGTTGCGGATCTGGCTGCCCCACTCGATCTTCTGCTGGACGCCCTTGATGTCGGAAATCTTGTCCAGATGCTCCCGCTCCTTGATCTCCACCAGCTTGCTGCGCAGCATCCGAAGGCAGGTCTCCTTGTTCTGGAACTGGCTCCGCTCCGTCTGGCAGGAAACCACAATGCCGGTGGCCTTGTGAATCAGACGGACTGCGGAGGAGGTCTTATTGATGTGCTGGCCGCCCGCACCGGAGGAACGGTAGACCTGCATTTCATAGTCCTCGGGACGAATCTCCACGTCCTGGCTGTCATTTTCGATGTCCGGAATGACTTCCACGGCGGCAAAGGAGGTCTGACGGCGGGCGTTGGCGTCAAAGGGCGAGACCCGCACCAGGCGGTGGACGCCGTTCTCCCCCTTCAGGAAGCCGTAGGCGTTCTCGCCCTCGATCATAATGGAAGCGGATTTCAGGCCGGCCTCATCGCCCTCCTGATAGTCCATAATCTTGTAGGTGAGGCCGTGGCGTTCCGCCCAGCGGGTATACATTCGGTAGAGCATCTGGCACCAGTCCTGGGCTTCGGTGCCGCCGGCACCGGCCTGGAAGCTCATCATGGCGTTGTTTTTGTCATAATGGCCGGTGAGCAGGGTTTCCAGGCGGCAGGACTCCATTGCCTCCGTCAGCGCGGCAAAGCCGGCTTTCAGCTCCTCCAGCATGGAGTCGTCGTCCTCTTCCTCCGCCATTTCGCAGATGGTCATCAGGTCGTCCCAGTCCGACAGCATTTTCTCGTAATGCTCAATCTTGCTCTCAATCTGACGGGTTTTGACAACAATTTTCTGGCTTTTATCCGGGTCGTCCCAGAAGCCGGGAGCCTCCTGCATGGCGTGCAGCCGCTCCAGCTCGTTGCGCATACCCTCCAGATTCAGAGAATCCGCCAGCCCTTCCAGCGCAGGACGGCAGTCGTTCAGCTTCTGCTTATATGCGTCAAATTCAATGTTCATAGTAAAATCTCTCACTTCCTGTGGGATATAGGGAATTACAGAAAAAAGGCCGCAGATCAAACATGAGGCTGCGGCCTTTGTGGCACACCAGAGGGGATTCGAACCTCCGACCTACCGCTTAGGAGGCGGTCGCTCTATCCTGCTGAGCTACTGGTGCATACGCTTTTATATTCTACCCAAATTTTTCTTGTCTGTCAAGAAAATACGTCACTTTTTTTGCCTGCGAGGGCATATACTGTCAGGCAGCACTTTGGAAAGAAGGTGAAACCGTGTACAGCTGTGACGATCCAAAAGCCGATCTGGACGATCTGATCTTTGAAAAGGGCGACGGCGGCCCCAGCGAACGCTGAGTCCCCCGTCCATATCGGTCTGCCTCTCCCCTTTTGACGGGGTGAGGCATTTTCCTTGCCGCAAAGGGCATAATATTGCACAATTCACCGGCAAAAAGGGGCAAATCTTTGGCGGGAATATTACTTGCATCCGGCTGTCGGGGATGGTATGATACCGTGGTACAAAAAAGGCATCATGATTCTGCCAAGTTGGTTTTTGAGAAAAGAAGGTATCAAAATTATGGAGATTTATCTGATTGGTCTGGCAGTAGCACTGGTCGGCGGACTGCTTATGTCCCGCCTTACCCGACTGCTGCATCTTCCCGCCGTCACGGCCTACCTGGTGGCCGGACTGCTTCTCGGGCCGTTCTTCCTGGGGCGGCTGAATGTCCCCGGTCTGGGCTTCAACACCCTTGACGAGGTGAACGTTCTCAGCATCGTCAGCCAGACCGCCCTGGGCTTCATCGCTTTTGCCATGGGCAACGAGTTCCGCCTGAGTCAGCTGCGCACCATCGGCTCCCGCGCCATCATCATCGGCATTCTGCAGGCCGTGATTACCACCATTGTCGTGGATGTGGTGCTTCTGCTGCTGCATCTGTTCTTCCCTCACATCATTTCCGTCCCCTGCGCCATCACCCTGGGCGCCATCGCCGCCGCCACCGCCCCTGCTGCCACGCTGATGGTGGTTCGTCAGTACAAGGCGGACGGCCCCATGACCCGGCTGCTGATGCTGGTGGTCGCCCTGGACGACGCCGTGGGTCTGCTGCTGTTCTCCGTGTCCTTCGGCATTGCGACGGCACTGTCCAACGGGCAGGTCAGCGTGCTGGCCGTGGTTGTTGAGCCCATCGTGGAGATTCTCCTGTCCGTGGGTCTCGGCGGCTTTATGGGGCTGCTGCTCCACTGGGTGGAGCGGTTCTTCCACTCCCGCAGCAAGCGTATGTCTCTGTCCGTCGCCTTCGTCATGCTGACGGTGGGTATGAGTATGCTGGAATTCCAGATCGGCCCCGTCCACTGTGGATTCTCCCTGCTGCTGGTGTGCATGATGACCGGCACCATTTTCTGCAACGTCTGCCCCACCTCCGAGGAACTGATGGAGCGTGTGGACGGCTGGACGATGCCGCTGAACATCCTGTTCTTCGTCATCTCCGGCGCGGAGCTTGACCTCAACGTTCTGTCCCAGCCGGTGACGCTGATCGTCGGCATCATCTACATCATCGCCCGCTCCGCCGGCAAGTATTGCGGCGCGAACCTGAGCTGCCGCATCACCAAGGAGCCGAAGTCCATTGTGGATCACCTGGGCATCACGCTGCTGCCCCAGGCCGGTGTGGCGCTGGGTATGGCCATCACCGCCGCTTCCCTCTCCGACGGCGCACTGGCAAGAAACGTCGTGCTGTTCGCCGTGCTGGTTTACGAGCTGGTTGGCCCCACGCTGACAAAGCGCTCGCTGCTGGCCGTGGGGGAGATTCGCCCCGAAGGCCGCACCAACGCCCGGAAGCAGAACGATCCGAAGGAAGCAAAGTAAACCACAAAAAGTATCACAGCCCGGTTCGGCGTGTGCCGAACCGGGCTATTTTTTGACATTTTTGAGAGCCTTCCTCAGTTAAGCACCCCGTGATGAACGCCGGGGCTGGTTTCCGTCAGGCGTTCAAAGGAATAGCCGTTATTCAGTCCCCAAACGATGATGTCCTCCACCGCGTCCACGCTGAAATCGTGGATGTCATGCTGCAAAACCACGGAGACCCGGTTCTGGCTGACGCCTGCCGTTACGTTGTTGAAAACCGTCTGTGCCTTTTTTGCGCCGCCGGCGTCGTTGCTGTCCACGTTCCAGTCGAAATACTGGAAGCCCGCGTCCTGCACCGCCCGGGTCAGCAGGCTCATCAGCCCCACGTAGCTGTGGGCGCTGACGGTGTTGGAGCTGCCGCCGGGGAAGCGCATCAGGGTGGTTTTGACGCCGGTATTCCGGTAAATAACGTCCTGCATCCCCAGCAAATCCGCAAAATACGCCTCCGGACTGGCATAAATGCGCTCGTAAACGTGGGACATGGTGTGAATGCCGATGCTGTGTCCCCTGTCCACGATCTCCTTCATCATTTCGCCGTAGCCCCGGTTGGTGACAAAGAAGGTGGCCTTCACGCCGTAGCTATCCAGCACGTCCAGCAGCTGCTGCGTGTAGGGGCCGGGGCCGTCGTCGAAGGTCAGATAAATGACCTTTCCCTCGGGCCAGACGACCTCGGGACGGGGAACCGCCTTTACCTCCACGGTTCTGGTGACGGTGGTGGTGTTTTCGTAGCCGTCGGTCACGGTGTAGGTCACGCTGTAGGTTCCCGGCGTCAGCCAGTCCACCTCGCCGTCCACCTGCACCTGCCCGGTCAGATCGCCGTCCACGTTGTCCAGTGCGGAGTACCCCGGCTCCTGATAGAAGGTGCCGGTGGTGATGGCCATATCCGCGCCGCCCTCCAGCGTGATCTCCGGCGGGATCGGGTCATAATAGGGCACCTCCCGCTCCGCGTAGCCGGGATTTCCGGAGGAATCCGTCACCGCGTAAATGATTTTCCCGTATTCCTCCGACCGAACCACCCGGTCGGTGATGTCGCCGTCATAATTGTCGATGGCCTTGTAGCCCGCCTCCCGGTAGAGCGTGCCGGGAAGCAGCGTCCCGCCCGTGTCGGGGGTCAGGATGATTTCCGGGCATACCGTGTCCACAATCCGTACAATGCGCTGCGCCTCGGCGTGCATTCCCCGGTAGTCCGCTTCGTAGGTGAGGATATATTTCCCCGGTTTTCCCTCATCGACTTTCCCCTGAACGCCCACCGAAGCGTCCTGCGGGGACATGCCGTCCTTCCAGAGCAGTGAGCCGCGGACGCGGAGCTGCGCCCCCGGATCCTGAAAATGCCCGCCGTATTCCAGCGTCATTTCCGGTTCGCCGTTCAGCTCCACGGAAAGGGAAAGCCGGTTCGCGGTCAGCACGAAGGCCACTCCGCACAGCAGTAAGACCGCTACCGCGGCAATCACCAATATCCACGTTTTCCCGTTTCTGCGAGGCTGTCTGTAAATCTGTTCCTCCATATGCGCCCCTCTTCCATTACGCCATTAGTTTACATAATCTTACACCATTCTATGCAAAAATGGAAGAGGTTTTTCAAAAAAATTTTTGGCTGCCTACTGTCCCAGCATTTCCATCAGCTCCGGCAGAAGCGGCTCAAATTTGACGCCGTACCAATGGGCGGGGGCGTTCACCGTATTCTCAATGCATCGGCAGGTGAAATCCGCGGCGATTTTCGCCGCATCCAGCCGGTTTTTCCCCTGCATCAGCGCTCCCGTGAAAACGGCGGCGAAGATATCACCGGTTCCGTGGCAGCCCTTCCCTATCCGTTTGTGACGGTATTCCTGCTGCACCGTTCCCTCCCGCAGAACGACGCCGATGCTGCCTTCCGCAAAATCAACGCCGGTGAGGACGGCGCAGGGATGATGCAGTCCGTCCAGCAGATGGTTAACATAATTTATGTCATTATTTTCCTGATATGGTAAACCGGACAGGATCGCCGCTTCCGTGACATTGGGCAGAATGACGTCCGCCCTCTCGGCCAGCGCGCCGATCGATCGGGCATACTCCTCGTCAAATCCGGAATACAGCTTTCCGTTATCCGCCATGGCCGGGTCAACAATGGCCACGCCGCCGGGAGCAAGCAGCCGGTTGATGATCTCCCCCGCCGCTTTCACCGCCGCCAGACTGCCAAGATAGCCCACAAGAATCGCGTCGAACGTAATGCCATTGTCCAGCCAATGGTGCCAGATATCCGTCAGCGCCCCGTCAAAATGCACCACGGCGGGCTTGCCGAAGCCGCCGGTATGGGTGGACAGCAGCGCGGTGGGCAGGATACAGGCTTCCATGCCGCAGGCGGACAGAATCGGCAGCGCCACCGTAGCAGAACACTGTCCGACGCAGGAAATGTCCTGCATGGTCAGAACCCGGCGATACATTTCCTTAGTCCTCAACATCCATGTCCAGCCCCAGCTCTCTCGGCCGGAACCGGGGGCAGACGCTTTCGGAGGTCACGATCACGGACGCCGCCAGCATGGCGCCGATCTCGCAGGCTTCCTTCAGTCCCTTGCCGTAGGTCAGACCGATGGCCGCACCCGCGCAGAAGGCATCCCCCGCGCCGGTGGTGTCCTTCACCTCCAGCTTTCTCGCGGGGCAGCAGCCGCTCTCCCCATGGAGATTGGCATACACCGCGCCGTCCGCGCCCATGGTCACGATCATGGCCGGAATGTGGGCAGCCTGCACCTTGGCAGAAATAATGGGGATCATTTCCGCCGGGGTCTTGCCGGAATAGTCGTCGGAAAACAGGATTCCCGCCTCCTGCTGGTTGCAGACAAAGCAGTCCGTGGACTGAAGAAAATCCCGTCTTTCCAAGGCGATGCTCATGTTCGCCACCACGGCGTAGACCGGCTTTCCGTACTTCTGCGCCAGCCGGAAGGTGCGCTTGACGATCTCCTTGTCCATGTCGATCTCAATGACGACGCTGTCCGCATTCCGAAAAATCTCGTCTCCGTCCTGCTCCAGGGTATGGGCGATGGGCAGCAGATCCGGCCGCTGGGAGATGGACGCGGCCACATCTCCGTCGTCGTTGAAGACCGCCAGCCAGGTTCCCATGCCGTTTCTGGTTTTGCGGATATAGTCGGTGTTCACCCTGTGGCTTTTCAGCTTGCGCACAACATCCGCGCCGGTTCCGCTGTCGTCCACAAGGCTGACAAAGGTGGGGCGCAGCTCGCAGTTCGCGATGTCCTCCGCCACGTTTCGCCCGACGCCGCCATGAATCTGCTCCACACGTCCCGCGTTCCGTCCGGTGGGGATAAACGCCGACGTGGGATACCCCTTGATATCCACAAATACCGCGCCGATGACAACCATTCCCATAAAATGCCTCCATTTTTCTCCGGATTTTGCGTTTATTATACCATAGCATTTCCATTTTGCAACAAAGCGCCTTTTCTTTTTCCGGAAAAAGATTGCAAAAGGTCATTTTATCCGGTATAATGAAGCCATAATCTACCCGGCCGCCGCGCCGGTAAGCAGAAAATGGAGGAAGCTGAAATGTCAAGCAATGTACGTCCCGAATCCATGGAACGCATCACCACCCCCGTCCTCGCCAACGCCTTTATCGCCCGGCAGATCGAAGAAATTCGCGCGCAGGTGGGCAGCAGGAAGGTTCTTTTGGCGCTGTCCGGCGGCGTGGATTCCAGCGTGGTCGCCGCGCTGCTGATCAAGGCCATCGGCAAGCAGCTGGTCTGCGTCCACGTCAACCACGGTCTGCTGCGCAAGGGTGAGCCGGAGCAGGTCGTCAAGGTCTTCCGGGACGAAATGGACGCGAATCTCATTTATGTGGACGCCGTCGATCGTTTCCTCGACAAGCTGGCGGGCGTCTCCGACCCCGAAACCAAGCGAAAGATCATCGGCAAGGAATTCATCGAGGTATTCAACGACGAAGCAAAGAAGCTGGAGGGCATTGATTTTCTGGCGCAGGGAACCATCTACCCCGACATTCTGGAATCCCATGGCGTCAAAGCTCACCACAACGTAGGCGGTCTGCCCGAGGGCATGACCTTCGAACTGGTGGAGCCGGTCAAGCTGCTGTTCAAGGATGAAGTGCGCGTCGTAGGCGAGGCGCTGGGTCTGCCCCACAGCATGGTCTACCGTCAGCCCTTCCCCGGCCCCGGCCTGGGCGTGCGGTGTCTCGGCGCCATTACTCGCGACCGTCTGGAAGCCCTGCGGGAAGCCGACGCGATCCTGCGGGAAGAATTTGACAAGAATGGTCTGTCCGGCAAGGTCTGGCAGTATTTCATCGCCGTGCCGGACATGAAGAGCGTCGGTGTAAAGGACGGCAAACGCTATGAGGGCTGGCCTGCCATCATCCGCGCGGTCAACACCACCGACGCTATGACGGCCACCATCGAGGAGATCCCCTATCCCCTCCTCCACCACATCACCGCCCGGATCACGCATGAGGTTGAGGGAATCAACCGCGTAGTGCTGGATCTGACCCCTAAGCCTACCGGGACGATTGAGTGGGAATAAAAAATTTGTGATACTCCAAGAAAAAATAGCCTAGAGAAATCACAACATTTGGAAATCCTACATCTGATTTGATAGCAAAATGATAGCAGCTCTTCCGAACCAATTGTTCATTCCTTTCAAAAGGGACAACTGGTTTGCAGGTTGCTTCCCAATCCTATAACGAGCAAAATGCTCTGCTGAGTTTTTGAAGCGAACTCAGCAGAGCATTTTTTGTTTGTCTTACAGAATGTCCTTGAATTTAGAAACCAGGTAATCACTGAGTTCCTGAGAGGGACCAACCTTTTTGAATTTCCCGGAGGTGTCGTATTTTGGGTAGTGGTAGCGCCAGCGGTCATATTCTTCCTGGGTGATTTCTTTGTTTTTCAGCTTCGTCATTTCGGTATTCCAGGCATCCAGCATTTCTTGAAGTTCTATACCGTCACTGCCGCCCTTTACAGGATTGACCCTTAGATGTACTTCCCCTTCGCTTTCGCAGACTTCCAGACCATAGCAGTCCTCCAGGGCGAAGAGCGTGTGCATCAGACCAATTTCAGAATCAATGTCCGGCACGTTCAATGCGTTGGGGGATACGTCCAGGGTGTTCGCCAAAGCAGCAGTTATATCTGCTTTGGGAGACCGGGTTCCGTTTTCGTATTGGGCAAGACGTACATCAGCGGAGCGCTCCGGAAAGCCGATAGCCATTCCGAGATATTTCTGGGTCATGCCCCGTAGTGTGCGAAAAAAGTGGATTCGTTCACCAATTGCCATAACAGCCATCTCCTGTGTTATATTGCATTTTAAGTATAACAGATATGTTTAGAATAGTCAAGAAAAACTTAAACATTACTGATTAAGTTTTTCGCTGCTAGCACTTGACTTAAACAAAAATGTGTAGTATAGTAATACTATCCTAAACAGAAACGCTTAGGATTCGTGGCGGTGAGGGGGCAGCCAACCCCAAGTCCGACGTTAGTGTACCTTGACAATTGAACAACTCTCCAAATAACGAACTCTCTGCGATGGATTCCGGTCCGAGCCACTTGAGGGATGTGCCATCCCAAAGACGCACCAGCCTCAGAAAACCGGGCGGTTCCCGGTTCGGCGATGACAGCGGAGAGGGGATACTCCCCACCAGCTACAGTCCGGGCGTGTTGGCAACCGTCGCAGGCAATAGGGTGAGAGGCTTCGTAAGTCAATCGGAGATTGAGAAATGAGCGCCGGAGTCACTACCGACGGTTTGGAGGGGCCCAAAAGTCTTACGAAGAAGCATGGGGGTAGTCTGTGCTTCCGAGGAAACATCCACTACCAAATCTAAAATAGAAAGGAAAAATTTGCCTATGGCAGGAGAAATCTTTATGCGCGTTGAGGAAGTTGCGGAGGAGCTTGGGGTATCTATTCCCTATGCCTACAAGCTCATTCGTAGCATGAACGAAGAACTGAAAGAGGCTGGCTGCATCACCATTGCGGGCCGGATTGATCGTAAGTTCTTCCACGAAAAATTCTATGGAACCAGAGAACAGAAAGGAGACAAGTAATCTATGGCAGTCTTTCGGGACAAAAAGAATGGTAGCTGGTATGTTCAGTTCCGGTTTACGGACTGGAAGGGCCAGCGCCAACAGAAATTGAAGCGGGGCTTCTCCACAAAAAAGGAAGCCCAAAATTGGGAACGGGAGTTCCTGATGAAGAAACAGGCAGATGTGGATATGACTTTCGAGAGCTTTGTAGAGCTGTACGAAAAGAATATGAAGCCAAAGCTGAAGCTCAATACCTGGCTCAGTAAGGAACACATCATTCGGACAAAAATTCTGCCTTATTTCAAGAATCGGAAACTGGCAGAAATCTCAGCACGGGATGTGATCGACTGGCAGAATGAAATCCGACAATTGAAGAAGTCCAACGGAGAGCCGTACTCAGCGGATTATCTGGAAAACATTCATACCCAGCTCAGCTGCTTGTTCAACCATGCAATCAAATACTACGGACTCCAAATCAATCCAGCGGCCCAAGCCGGGAGTATGGGGGACGAAAATCCCAAGGAAATGCTTTTCTGGACGAAGGAGGAGTACATGAAATTCATTGATGTGATAATGGATAAACCTATGCTCTACTACGCTTTTGAAATCTTATACTGGTGTGGAATCCGCGAGGGAGAGCTTCTTGCGCTGACACCCTCGGATTTCGATTTTGAGAAAAAGACGCTGCGGATCAATAAATCCTATCAGCGCCTACAGGGCAAGGATGTGATTACCACACCAAAGACAAAGAAAAGCAATCGTGTGATTCAGATGCCGGACTTTCTATGTGAAGAAATCAAGGATTATCTGAGACAGCTCTATGGAGCTAGCCCTGATAGCCGAATTTTCCCTCTCAGCAAACACACGCTGAAAAGAGGAATGGAGTATGGCTGCAAGGAATCTGGTGTCAAGGTCATTCGGATTCACGACTTACGACACCCGTATGTCAAGCACACGACAAAAATTTTTAGCTTGCGCTTGATGGATTCTCAAGCGCAGGCTTATCCTGATGCTCGGCGAAAAACTCGCGGAGCTTGTCAGCTT